>CAYQWO010000227.1:0-6145 GCA_964421095.1 uncultured Syntrophaceae bacterium | reverse complement strand
TTTTCCGGGCAGGCCATCCTATTTTATTTGATATAGCCCATCATTTGCGCGATCTTCTTGTAGCTCTCCTGAAGGGGATACTCGGGGAGGGACGAATATCCCTGAGGGAGCTTGGAGCCGGTCGTCTCGATGCGTCGCAGGCCGAGCATCAAATCCTCCAATTTCCCCCTCGGCACGGTAAATATCATCTCGTCATCCCCGGCCATTGCCCGGTAGTGATCTCCCCGGCAGGGGACAGCCACCTGGCACTCCCCGCTCTGGACAGCCGGGATGACGCCGTATACGCAAGCAGCATGGCCGGAGAGAGCGCACTTAAGGTTATATCCTTCTCTGTATTCCCTGCCGAGCAAAAGCAGGCACAATTGGGAGGAATCGCAATAAATCATAACGATATCGGGTTCAAAATTGGTTGCCCGCAGCGGAGCCGAAACAGTCCCCACGTATTTCCCGACCCTCAGACGAGGAAATTCCAGGGCATAATTTTTACCCGCTTCTAAAGTCTCAACGTCCCTTGGATAACGATTATGCCCCTGCAGAAAATACTCGGGAGGCTCTCCCAGCCCGTAACCCACCACCGGCTCAAAACACCAATGGTCTTCTTTCAGCATGGCCATGATCTTCCCCTCCCTGCGCGACATCTGGAAAACCTGACAAAGTGAAAGATGATGGCCAAGATCCCTTAGAGGCCTCCTCGCCCCCTCAGGGATATCTTCCTCTTTTTCCAGCAGCTTCAATGCCAGAGGAAAGGTTTTAAGGCGCAATCGTCGCTCCAGGTCTTCTCCGTATTCCCGGTAAACTTTAAGGTCCGCCATTTCGCATCTCCTTCTGACTTCCCTCTTTTTGGGTACGACGCCCACTAAATATACCCTGATTATCTTGCCAAGATCCAGCTTATTAAACGGGTGACCCTATTTTCCTTGATATTCATGAGAATGGTCGATTAGAACCTTATTCCTCCGCCATTATCAGCTTGCGTCTCTTCCCGAAAGAGGGGATGATTGCCGATAGGAGCAACAACAGAGCGATGACCAGCGAAATTGCCGAGAGGGGACGAATCAGAAAAATGGCCAGGCTTCCTTCTGAAATCAACAGCGACTGACGCAGGTTCTGCTCGAGCATGGGGCCCAGAACAAAAGCAAGAACCAAGGGGGCTGGCTCATAGTTCCATTTTCGGAACAAATAACCGGCCATCCCGAAGATTAGCATCACGTAAAGGTCGAAAACGTTCATGCCCACGCTGTAAGAGCCGATGAGGCAGAAGAGAAGGATCAGCGGGAATAGGGTTCGGTAGGGAACCTTCAAAATTTTGACCCAGATCCCGATCAGGGGCAGGTTCAAGGCAACCAGCATGATGTTGCCCAGATACATGCTCGCCACCGTCCCCCAGAAGATTTCCGGATGCTGGGCCAGAATCAAGGGACCCGGTTGCACCCCGTGGATCAACAAAGCGCCCAGGAGCAGGGCCATGACCACGTTGGCCGGAATTCCCAGGGAAAAAAGAGGAACAAATGCCCCACTGGAGGCCGAATTGTTGGCGGCCTCTGGAGCGGCCACCCCCTCGATCATCCCCGTGCCGAAACGTTCCGGGTATGGAGAGAATTTCTTTTCCAGGGCATAAGAGACAAAAGAGGCAATGACGGCTCCTCCGCCGGGGAGAACCCCGAGAAAGAATCCCACCAGAGTTCCCCGGCCGATGGGCTTGGCTGATCTGCGCCAATCTTCCCGGGAGGGGAGCAGGTTTTTTACCACCGGGCGGGTGACATTCCTTTCTTGGATCTTTTCCAGGTTGAGCAGGATCTCGGAAATCCCGAAAAGCCCCATGACCACCGGTATGAGCCCGACCCCATCCAGCAATCCGCCGAAGCCAAAAGTAAAGCGCGCCTTGCCCGTAATGATATCCTGTCCGACCAGGCTCAAGAAGACCCCCAGACCAGCCATCACGAGTCCCCGCAGGATTGATCCTTGAGTCAGGTATACGAGGATCGATAAACCCAAGCACATGAGGGAAAAATATTCGGCCGGGCCGAATTTCACCGCGAACTCCGCGAGGGGGGTTGCCAGAAAGATCAAGCCCACAAGGCCGAAGGTGCCGGCAATGAAGGAGCCCAGGGCCGCAATGCCCAACGCCGGGCCAGCCCTCCCTTGCAGGGCCATCTGGTAGCCGTCCAGGGTGGTTACAACCGAGGCAGCCTCTCCCGGGATTTTCACCAGGATGGATGTAGTGGATCCGCCATACATCGATCCATAATAGATCCCGGCCAGCATGATGATCGCACTTACCGGCGTGAGGCCAAAAGTAATTGGCAGGAGCAGGGACATCGCCCCGACCGGGCCGATCCCGGGGAGCACACCAACCAACGTTCCGATGAATACGCCGATAAAGCAGGAGAGAAGATTCACCGGTTGGCAGGCAACCGTGAATCCATAATAAAGGTCATGGAGAAGAGTCATCGGCTTACAGGAATATGCCCCTGGGAAACTGGCAGCGCAGCCAGACTTCAAAGACCAAGTAGGTAACCGCAACAATGATGAGAGAGACCATAAGGCTGAAAGCCCAGCGCCTTCCTCCGAAGGCATAGAAAAAACCCCACATTACCAAGAAAGTAGTTAATCCATAGCCCAGGATGTCGAGCAAAATAGCGTAACCAGAGAGGAGCGCCATGGTGAAAGTCAGCTGAAGCCACGAGCCGACGGAGAAGGAGAGATGGGAAGGTTCGCCGGGCGAAAGCTTTTCGCGGGTCTCTGTGAGAATCATGATCAGCCCGACCCCCGCAATGAAGAGGCCAGAAAGGAAGGCGACGAAACCTGGCCCCGGTTCCCGGAAGGAGCCCAGGTGGGTTTTCCAAGCCAGCAGGCAAATGAAGGCCCCAATGACTGCCCAGAAGAACCCCTCCGTCTTTCCGATCACGATTTCTCCCGATATCTCCTTATTTAACGAAACCTTCCTCTTTGAAGAAGACCTTCAAATCTTCCTTATACTTTTCAATCGATTTTCTAAAGGAAGCCGTGTCTTCGTAATTTATGATCTGGGAGGTGTTGCGGATCTTGGTTTGGAAATCCTTTTCCTCGGCGATCTTGCGTGCCAGTTCATCGATCATTCTCACCACGTCGTCCGATAGATCCTTGGGTCCGAAGAACCCATGGCAGGAGACAAAGCCCAGTTTATAACCCAAATCGACTACCGTCGGGATTTCAGGTGCAAAATCAACCCTTTTCTCGAGGCATAGGGCCAGCGGTTTAAGCTTCTTGGCCTCCACCAGCGATCGGATGGCCGCAAAGCCCGGTGTCCCAACTGTTATGTGATCTCCGAGGATCGCCGGCACGATCGCGCTGTCACCGGCAAAAGGGACATCCGTGAACTTGATCTTTTCCGCCTTAGCGATGGTGGCCATCGCAATGTATCCCAATCCGCTCTTGCCATGGGTACCCATCTTCAGGCCTGGGTTCTTTCGGGCGAATTCTATAAATTCCTTCAAGGTATTGAAAGTCCCTTCTTTGACCGTAATGGTTAACACCGGCTCGGTCAGCCGGCAAATCGGTTTGAGGTCTTTGCTGGAGTAGGGGGCCTCGTAAAAATAACTGAACACCTCGGGAATTACAGTCGGGGTGGGGAAATAGCCCAATGTGTAGCCATCGGGCTTGGCCGTAACGACGGTATTTCCGCCAATCGTTGTCGCGCCTCCGGGTTTGTTCAAGACTACCACCGGCTGCTTCAGGTGCTTTTCCATAGAATCGGCCAGGGCCCGGGCCGCCAGATCCAGACCCCCGCCAGGCGAGTAGGGCACGACTAAGGTGATGGCCCGGTCCGGATAGGCGGAATTTGCCGCCTGGAGAATGACGAAGAAAGATAATCCGAGCAGAAGGGCTGTAAGGAAAGAGAATTTCGCGATTTTTTTCTTAAATTCCGTCCGTTTCATTTTTCCCCTCCTTTGGTAATAATTTCGCAGGAGCGTCCAGAAAATCTGTCCTTCCCCAGCAAAACAAGGGCCACACTTTACAATTTCGCTAATTATCCCAGGGCTTGCAGAGTAATGGCCTTCTGGGGACAAACATCCTGGCAGATTCCGCAGCCGATGCAAGTTTCCTTATTGATGGAATAGCTTGCGCCATCTTGTACGACTGCGCCGCAATGGCCCAGGTCGAAACATTGGCCGCAGGAGATACAGAGTTCAGGATTAATTTTCGCAGCGCTTGGTTTTACAACAATATCCGATCCGGCCATCACATAAGGGAGTGATTCCCCGACTAATTCTTCATAGGATCTGTAACCCTGCCTGATCAGGAAATCTTCCATCCCCCGGATGATGGAGCCGATGACGCTAAAGCCTTTCCACATGATTACGGTGCAGGCCGTAACCAGGCTGGCGCCCCACATCATCAGTTCGATTCCCTCCTTCCAGGTATGAATCCCATTGCCGCCGATGATGGGGATCTTCACGTTCTTAGCAACGGTCGCCACATTGGCAAAAGACTGAGAAAGCGTGACCGGGCTGCTGATCACCGACCCAATGGTGACGCCGTTCCAGAAGGGATTCAGAGGCCTTCCGTGGTTCATGATGTCCATGTGGGGAAGGCCGGGATAACCTGAAGCCACGATCACCCCGTCGGCCCCTCCTCGTTTGCATGCCTGGGCCAAATCAGCGATATTGGCTACCCGGGGGGTGATTTTGCCTACTACGGGAATGCGAACCGTGCTTTTCAGAATACGCATGATTTGTTCGCAAGCAGCCGGGTCCTGTCCCACAACCCCGCCGAGGTTCAAAACCTTACGGTCACCGATCATCTTCCCGGCCAGAGAGATGTTCGGGCAGTTCAGGTTCGCCTCGATAATGTCTGCACCGGCCTCCTCGAAGAGCTTGGCCAGTTTGGCCCACCCGTCCAGGTCTTCTGCTATATGGGTAATATTGGGGAGGATGACCAGGGAGGTCTGCCGCTTGGCCTCGCGGACTAGTTTTAATCCCTCTTCCAACTCGAGCCTTTTGTCAGCAAAGACGATGCCGTAAAGATCGGGATCAGAGTACATGCGCATCGTGCTCTTATAGGGAAGCTTCATTAGAGTTAGCTTGGTGCTGGCGCCGCCCGCTCCCTGGGCATCAATTTTTTTGAGCCGGTCTATTGTGCTGGTGACAGGCCCAGAGGCTACGATAAAGGGATTTTTAAATTTTACCCCGGCAAAGGTGACCATGAATTCCTCCTTTCCGTGATGCCCGGATCGCCTTAAACCTTATTCCACACTTCTTTTAAATAAACAAGAGATTCCCTGGCGCAGCGATCGAGATTTTCCTCCGATCCTCCGCCCACAATCGGTGAGCAGATCTCGTAAGCGAGGTAGTCATCATACCCGATCTTCTTGAGGGCGGAAAGGAAACTCGGGTAATCGACTTCGCCCAGGCCCAGGGGTACGGTTTTTTTCTGATAGAGAATGAAGAAGCCGACGCTGGAATGAAGAAAGCCAGGCACCCGGGTGTTGACCGGGTTGGGGATACGGATGAAGTCACTGGTCGTGGAGTAGACGATGTATTTTCGGCAGCTCTCTACAGCCTTTTCATAGGAGGCTCCGGTCATGCAAATATAAGGGGGATCGAGAGCGATCCGCAGGTTCGGGGAATCAACCTCCTCGATCATGGCCAGGACGTCGAGATGGTTGAGGGTGAGCTCCGAGTGGTTCTGCAAAGCCAGGATCACTCCACTGTCTTCGGCATATTTGACCCCTTCCTTCAGGTACTTTACGCACTGCCGCCACATGAGAGATCGGGGCAGATCCGGATGGAGAAAACAAGAGTAGATACGCAAGATCTTGGCCCCGAGGTCTTTCGTCAGGCGGATCGATTCCCGGAGGAAGAGAAGTTCCTTCTCCCCTTTGGGCATATCCGGATGGAGGTAATCGTCGGCAAAATCCTGATAGCCAGCAACGCAGGGGACCACAAGCCCCTTTGAGGCAATGGAATCCCGTATCCTTTTACGGGCGGATTCTGAAAAATCGAGGACGGAGGCGTGGGGCCGCTTGCCGACGATTTCGATGCCGTCGTAGCCCAACATGGCCGCTTTGTCGATCACCCTTTCCAGGGGCAGGGTGATCTGCCCCTCCCATGAAGAAGAATAACTGACACTATGCAGAATAAACTTCATTTAATCTGCCCTCCTT
>CAYQWO010000226.1:0-6147 GCA_964421095.1 uncultured Syntrophaceae bacterium | reverse complement strand
CCCATCATCAGTTTCACATAGGAATCCATGTGTTTGAAGTCCGGTTCATATTCCCCGTAACATTCGTGGGGTAGGCATCCGTAAGGGACCTCCACCACTGCATCCACGCAGAAAAAGGGGATTTTGGTCTGGTCCGGGCTCCGGCGGACCTGGTCATTGCTGATGATCCGCTCAGTGGTAACGATCACTTTATTAGCCGCGAGCGCGATGTCTTGATCCATGAAGGGAAGCCCATAGCTTTGGACATTTCCATAGGGATCGCAGCGCTGGGTGTGGAGAATGGCCACGTCGGGGTTCAAGGCCGGCAATAAGGTCAGTTTATCTCCGGTATAGGGACAATTCATTTCTCTAATCTCGGAGAGCCTGGGGAACAGATCAGATCCCATCATGGACCTCACCGGGATGAAGGGAATCCCCATCGCCCCTGCCCGGTAGCGAAGTCCCAGGCTCATATGGCTCCATTCTTCGAAAACGGCAATTTTTTTCTCCATGAAGTGTCGCATCACGCGCGAGACCCCCCAGGTGACTCCCGCGCTGAACCAGCTCGTCACCACGCGTTTGACAGCCCCAGCCACCAAAAGAAGATCCCCCTCGGTGGAGGTAATGCTTCTGGAGTAGACTAAATTTTTTTTCTTCTGCCGAATGATTTCCCAAACGATAGCCATGGGAGTTCTGGAGTAGTGACAGCCTCCGGCGGAAACGTGATCTCCATCTTTGATCAACCCGACAGCCTCCTCCAGGGATGTCACCTTTTCTCTAAGGCCCCGATCCTTTTTGTCGATAACCTCTCTTAGTTCTCCGTAAGACTTCACCATCGATTTGTCCTCCACTCGATTTTTTGAAAAAACCGCCTTTTCCAGTAGTCTTCCTTGTAAAACTCGGGATATAAGATATCGATCCTAAAAGGCCTCCCAAGCAAGGGGACGAATTAGAGATAAAAATAAGGATAGATATTTGGGATCATAGGGGAGGTTTTTAACCGCTTGCCTTCAAGACATGTCCCGAAGATTTTGTGCTGGCAAGCAGCGAAAATACCTCCCCTTCCGAGTGGTAGCCAGATCGTTAGAAATTTTCCAGGATGCGAAACTCTTATTCTGGATATTGTCCTTTCACTTGGCTACAAACTTTCCCCCCTCCACCACCAGGGTCATCACTCCGCCGATCCCATCACCCACCTCGTCCATCGTGGTTACACCGGAGATCCCCGGGTAGTCCTTCAGTTTGGCCCAACCTCTGCGAATCTTCTCCTTGTCTTTATCCAGGTCCTCCGGCTTGTTGGTCACGCCCTCTTCTTCCATGATTTTTTTGATGATGTACATGTTGTCATAGGAACGGGGGCCGCTGTAGGGCGGCTCTTTACCGCCCGGAGAGCGTTTTTTGAACTCCGTAAGGAACTTTTGCATTCTCGGGTCCGGGTTGCCCACGATCCAGGCCGCGGTGGAGCCGTAGTAACCTTCTACGGCCTCTTTCCCGATTTCAATCAGCCCGGGGGTGCTGTTACAGGCTCCTCCCAGGAGCGGAGCCTTAACTCCCTGGCGGTGGGCCTCGATGCCGATCTTCGCCCCAGCTTCGTAACAGCTTCCCACCCCGATCCCATCCGGCTTGAGCGCCTTAATCTCGGTTATGAAGGGGGCAAAATCGACGGTCTGGGTCTGGAAGGTATACATTTTGAGAAGCTTGATACCGTATTTCTCGAAGAGGACCGGCATGATGGCTTTACCTTCACTCGTGGAAACGGCATCCTCGGAGTTGTACAGGACCACTGCGGTCTTGATGTTGTATCTCTCCTTCCATTTTTTGACCACCGGGTCAAGCTGTTTGTCGCTGGTTAGCGTATTCCGGTATCCCCAGCCCTTGCCCATGGCCGACAAGCCCGGCTTGGAGGAGCAAAAGGAGATAAGGACCAGCTTCAGCCTTTCGAGCTTGGGGTAAATGACCTCCACCGCCGAGCTCTGGCAGGGGCCGTTCACGACCAGCACTTTGTCCTGCTTGGCCAGTTTTTCGACGATAGGGATGGCCGGAGCAGCCTTACATTCATAGTCGTACCAGGGCATCTCGATACGGGCCCCCCCGATTCCGCCCGCGGCATTGATTTCCTCCATCGCCATTTCGCCGGCGATCTTCGCGGCCATGCCCCACTCGGCGCAGACTCCCGAGATGGCGTACATGCCGCCAATTTTCACCGTTTTGCCGTGAAGCTTGGCGGCCTCCGTAGGCGCGGAAAAAACCAGGCTCAGGGCAAAGACCACCAAAATGAACGGAACGCAATACTTTTTCTTCATCTTTCAACCCTCCTTCCAAGATCTGCCGTTAGTTAATGGGAATGGCTTCGACCGAAATTTTTTCCTCGATCACCCCCTCTCCTCTGCGAAATGGAGCCCAACGCCATGGCTCCCGGCTATGGCTTATCCTTCCTGGCGCAGGTCCGGCTCATCAATTTCTGGCCGGGCGAGCAGACCTGCCCAAGTAAGCCTTCTGCACCCTTTCATCGTCGCGCAAAGCCTGGCTTTCCCCCTGGAGGACCACCCTTCCGGTTTCCATTACATACCCCCGATCGGCCAGGTTTAAGGCCTGATTGGCGTTTTGCTCAACCAGGAGGATGGTCAGACCATCTTTCGTCCGCAGCTCTTGGATGGTCTCAAAAATGAATTCTACGAGCCTTGGCGAAAGACCCAGGGAGGGTTCATCCATGAGAAGGAGCTGGGGCTTGGCCATGAGAGCGCGGCCGATGGCCAGCATCTGCTGCTCTCCCCCGGAGAGCGTTCCCGCATTCTGGCCCAGCCGTTCCTGGATCCTGGGGAACCTCTGAAAGACCCGCTCCAGGTCCTCGGCAATTCCGTCCGGGTCGGAACGCAGGTAGGCGCCCATCTCCAGATTTTCTTTCACCGTCATCCGGGAGAGGATACCGCGGCCCTCCTGAATTTGGATGATCCCCATCTCAGTGATCAAGTGGGGTTTTTTTCCTTCAATCCTCTGCTCCTGGAAAAGAATGCGACCTTTAGCGGGCTTCAGGGCCCCCGATATGGTCTTCAGAAGGGTCGATTTTCCCGCTCCATTGGCGCCCAGAAGGACCACGATCTCACCTTTATGGACCGCGATATCCACGTCTTGGATGGCCAAAATCTTTCCGTATCCCGAAGAGACGCCCTCTATGGACAGCACTTTAGTTACCC
This sequence comes from uncultured Syntrophaceae bacterium, assembly GCA_964421095.1. Lineage (GTDB taxonomy): Bacteria > Desulfobacterota > SM23-61 > SM23-61 > SM23-61 > CAYQWO01. The sequence continues at coordinate 2,974 of CAYQWO010000226.1, read as the reverse complement.
CTCTTTTTGCCCAGGTAAGCCTCAATAACCGCCGCGTTATCTTGAACCTCGGAGGGATTGCCTTCGGCAATCTTCTCTCCGAAATTCAGGACGGAAATAATCTCCGAGATTCCCATCACCAGTTGCATGTTATGCTCGATTAAAAGGATGGTCTTGCCCATCTGATTCATCTTGGCAATGAGGGCGTCGAGGTCTTCCGTCTCTTTGGGATTCATCCCGGCCGCGGGTTCATCGAGGAGGAGCAGATCGGGCTCCAGGGTGAGGGCCCGGGCGATCTCCACCAGCCTTTGCTCCGCATGGGGGAGGTTGGAGGCCAGGTGCTCCGCTTTATGGGCCAACCCCACGAACTCCAGCCATCTCAGGGCTTGCTCCCGGGTGGCTTTCTCTTCTCCCAGCTCCCTCAGGGAAAATTTAAAAAAAGTCTTGAAGAGCCCGGTTTGAGTCCGGCAATGCCTTCCCAACATGACATTTTCCAACGCCGTCATGGAGTGGAAGAGGCGAACGATCTGAAAGGTACGGCCGATTCCGAGCTCGGCGCGAAGATGGGGTTTCAGGTCCTTGAGCGCCTTTCCCCGGTAATGAATCTCTCCGCTGGTCAGATCATACATGCCGCTGATCAGGTTAAAGAGAGTGGTCTTCCCCGCGCCATTGGGGCCGATGATAGCATGAATCTTCCCCTCAGTCACCTCCAGGTCAATGTCATGGAGGGCACAGAAGCCATCGAAGTATTTCACCACTTTTCGGATTTCGAGGATCATTTTTTCGGCCAAACTCGCCCCATTTCAGATTTAAGATTTAAGAATCCTGATCTTCCTTCTGCAACCTGGAATCTAAAATCCCCGACCGGCGAGCTGAAATTCCCAAAGATGCTACCGGCCTCTCTTAAAAAACCTCTGAACGCCCTGAATCGTATCCAGCCCGATGACCCCCTGGGGCCGGATGATCATCATGACGATCAGGAGAACCCCGTAGAGTTCCATCCTCCAATCCTGGATGGCCCGGAAGAATTCCGGAATCAAAGTGAGGACGAAGGCCCCGAATATGGGGCCCCAGAAGATCTGGATCCCCCCGAAGATGGCGAAGACAAGGAATTCCACGGCGTGCATGACCCCAAACATGAGCGGTTCGATATACTCCTGGTAGTGGGCGAAGATTCCCCCGCCGATGCCCGCGATGAAGGCTCCCACGGAGAAAGCCATAAGCTTGGCGGAGGTGATGTTCACCCCGACGATTTCTGCCGCCGTTTCGTCATCCCCGATGGCCTGGAAGGCCCGGCCCATGCGGGACTTGCGCAGCCGGCTGAAGAAGATGATGAGGATAAAGACCACGATGTAGGCGTATAAGAGGGTGTGCTTCTGGTAGGGGATGCTGGGAAAGCCGGCTGCCGCCCCGACGTATTCCAGGTTGATGAAGATGACCCGGACGATCTCGCCGAAACCCAGGGTCAAAAGGAGAAGATAGATTCCTTTGATCCGCAGGGCCGGCAGTCCCAAGATAAAGCCCACGATCCCCGCCAGGATCCCCCCAAACAGGACCGCGGGCACATAGGGAACCCCCCATTTCGCCGTACATACCGCTGATCCATAGGCTCCAATGGCCATGAACCCGGCCTGGGCCAGGGAGATCTGGCCGGTGATGAAAGGCAGATAGAAGCTGAGGGCCATGATGATGTAAATGCCGGCGATGGTTGCTACGGAAAGAAGATAATCCACAGCTTCCCCTCTATCCTTGCGTCACCCTTGACCCAAAAAGGCCGGTGGGCTTGAAGATCAGGATCAGAATCATGATGCCAAAAGAAAAGATATCCTGCAGATTGATCTCCGTCGGAAGCAGGGCGATACTCATGACCTCGGCCAGGCCGAGGATCAGCCCCCCAATCATGGCGCCCACCACATTCCCCAGGCCTCCCAAGAGCATCACCACCAGGCCTTTCAGCGCGAAGGTCAGCCCGATGAAAGGGCTCACGGCGTGGAAGGAAATCCCCACCATTACGCCGGCGGCCCCGGCCAGGGCCGAGGCAATCCCGAAGGTGAAGAGAACAATCCGGTCCACGTTCACGCCCAGAAAACCAGCCGTCAGGTGGCTCTCGGCCACAGCCCTCATGGCCCTGCCCACCTTGGTCTTGGCAATGATGAAGTAGAGGACCACCATGAGGAGCAGGGAAATTCCCACGATCAGAACCTTGGCGGAACTGATCAGATAAGGACCCAAGCTGAAATCCGGGATTTTGATGGGATTGGGGAATTTGGTTCCGTAGCCGCCGAAGAGTTTGACCGCCAGGTTCTGGAGGATGATGGTGACTCCAATGGTGCTGAGTAAGGGGGCTAAATGGAAATCCTTGCGCAGGGGGCGGATGGCCAGGAATTCGATGATGAGTCCCAGTACACCCGTGGCGACCATCGTTAGGGGGAGGGTGATGTAGAGGGGGAGCCCGCTCCAGAGGATGATGAAAAGGCCCATAAAAGCACCAGCCATCAGGACTTCCCCATGGGCGAAATGCAGGACCCTCAGCACCCCGAAGATCAAGGTGTAGCCGATGGCCACCAGGGAATAAGCAGAGCCCAGCATCAGACCGTTGATCAGCTGTTGAATGAGCATCTTTTTCCCATTCTGGCGGCCTCAACCATCATCGAATCGATGACCTGCTCATACCCTCAACCAGGGTAATCCTCAGCTGCCTAGGTTGCCTCGTCTCGCGGGAGAGGAGGATTTCCTCGGACCGGACCGTAGGGGCGATTCATGAATCGCCCCTACCAATGGCCCCATGGATTACGGCACTCTGGGTTAAATCTGTGTTTCTGAGCTGGAGGCATTAAGATACTACGAACAGCCCTATTTTCATATCATTTTATATATAAGCCCCCGCGGCCCCTGCCTCCCAATCGGTCCCCCCAGGGATGGAGCCGCGGGCGGATCATTCTCCTCTCATCTTCGCGGCCGCCGCCATCACCGAGTCGATCACCTGCTTATATCC
>CAYQWO010000225.1:4824-6172 GCA_964421095.1 uncultured Syntrophaceae bacterium | reverse complement strand
GAATGAAAATCCAGCCAATTATACATAGATGTCATAGATAAAAGTCAATATACTGTGTTTTCCCTAAGAACCTGTCTTAGAAAGTTGATTAAAAAGCGCTCCGAACCTACTTATTGAGGATGGTGGCCAGATACCCTTGACGCCCAATTGCCTTCCCAGTATACTCACAATACTAAAAAGCGAGTTCTCTTCAGAAATTTTCGCCTGTAGGAGGGAGAATATGCGGCAGATGAAGAATATTTTTCCCAGTTTCGTTATGATTTTCAGCTGGGTGGCCCTTTTCGGCTCTCTGGCCGGTGCAGCGGAATTCCCCACGAAATCCATTACCTTGATCGTCCCTTGGCCTGCGGGGGGGGCTGGAGACATTGTTGCCAGGACTTTATCCGAGACCGCAAAGAAAGAATTGGGCCAGCCGATTATTGTTGAAAACAAACCCGGAGCCGGAGGGAATGTGGGACACACCCTGATCCTTACCAAGCCGCCAGATGGGTACACGATTGGCGTTACCTCCACGAATGCCCAAATTATCTCTTATTATACGGGGCTATTGAATTTTCATCCCCTCGATGATACCACTCACATTATGCGCGCGGCCGGGATGCTTTTTGGCCTGGTCGTCCGGGCTGATTCCCCATGGAAGACCCTCCAGGAATTCATCGACTATTCCAAAGCCCATCCGCAAAAAGTTTCCTATGGGTCTGCCGGGGTGACCTCGATGATGCGCATGGCGATGGAGGATTTGGCTTCTCTGGCGGGGGGTGTGCCGTGGGTCCATGTCCCCTTAAAAGGAGAGGCTGAGACCAATAGCCATCTTTTAGGAGGACACGTCGAGGCGATTGCCAATTCGGGGTGGGCGCCCCTGGTAGATGCCGGAAAGTTTCGGGTGCTTGCGCTGTTCGGCCCGCAGCGAGTTGCCCGTTTCCCTCAGGTTCCCACGTTGAAAGAGCTTGGGTATGACGTGGTCTGGGAAGGTCCCGTTGGATGCTTTGGCCCTAAGGGAATCCCCAAGCCAATTGTCCAGAAATTAAACGAGGCCTTCAGAAAAGGGATGGATGAGGCCGTTTTCCAGAATGCCATGAAGAATCGCGAAATGACGATCACTTACCTGAATTCTGAAGATACCGAGAAAGCTGTGCGGCGGGAATCTGAGCGGATCGAGCGGATGGTAAAAAAATTGGGATTGGAGAAAAAATAAGAATATCCCCGCGGGCCCCAAGACCTTCCGGATAACCAGCTGGGAAAGGAGTTCCAGAGTGCTTTCGAAAATTTTCAAGTATCTGCGTTTAACGATCGCTGAAAAAGTGCATATCGAGGAGGAAAATATGCGTCCAAAAAATAAAATATTGAT
>CAYQWO010000225.1:0-4814 GCA_964421095.1 uncultured Syntrophaceae bacterium | reverse complement strand
CTTTAGTGTAGCGCTGCTGGAGGGATCCCCGGCTGTGGCCATGGATTTTCCCACCAAAGCTATTAATTTGATCGTTCCCTGGGCCGCCGGAGGGGCCGGCGACATTGTCGCCCGAACCTTAGCTGAAGTGGCCAAAAATGAACTCGGCCAGCCGATTGTCGTTGAAAACAAACCCGGAGCGGGGGGGAATGTGGGCACGACCTTAATCCTTACCAAGCCGCCGGACGGATACACGATCGGCGATACATCGACGATGACCCAAATTGTTTCATACTACACCGGAATGTTGAATTTTCATCCCGTCAATGATTGCACGCATCTCCTGCGCGCCGCCGGGATGCTTTACGGCCTAGTGGTCCGGGCTGATTCGCCATTCAAGACCCTTCAGGATTTTATCGACTATTCCCGGGCCAACCCTCAAAAAATTTCCCTTGGGGTTCCGGGTTTAACGACTGCGCCGCGCCTGGCTATGGAAGAAATGGCTGCCGCCTCCGGAAATTTGAAGTGGTCCCTCATCCCATTGAAAGGAGAGGCCGAGACCAATAGCCATCTTCTGGGAGGGCACGTGGAGGCGATCGCCAACTCCGGATGGGCTCCTCTGGTGGACGCCGGGAAATTCAGGGTTCTGGCGCTCTTCAGCGCGAAGCGGAATCCTCGCTTCCCTCAAGTGCCCACGCTGAAAGAGCTCGGGTTTGATGTGGTCTGGGAAGCTCCTGTGGGATTCTTCGGTCCCAAAGGAATCCCCCCGCCCATTGTAAAAAAATTGCATGACGCCTTCAAGAAGGGGATGGATAGCCCAGCTTTCTTGAGTGCCATGAAAACCCGAGAAATGACCATCACCTATCTGAATTCCGAAGATACTGAGAAAGCCGTGCGTCAGGAGTCTGAGCGCATCGAGAAGCTGGTCAAGAAATTAGGATTGGATAAGAAATAAAGGCATTGAAGCACGCCCCAGCCCATTGCCCATATTTCCCGGAAGGTCTGATTCTTGAAGAAAACGTTCCTGATCAATGATCTTGTATGGATCTCCCTCGCCCTGCTGGTATGCCTCGCCGGGTGGAAACTCGGCTTCGGCTCATTCCAGCAGCCTCAGGCGGGATTCATGCCTTTTCTCGCCGGGCTGCTTTTGGGTGTCCTGGCCCTAATGGACCTCGCCTCGGGATGGGTGAGCCGATGGAAAGAGGAAAAGGAAGACCGAAACGTTTGGTCTGAAATCGGTTGGGGAAAGATTATTTTGACGATGGCCGTTCTTTTCGTCTACGTTTTCCTCTCTTCCATTCTGGGATTCCTCATCGGGGCGACCCTGCTCCTGATTATTCTTTTTCGGATGATGGAGCCCAGGCCTTGGTGGATCATCCTCCTGGCCTCCTTGACCACGGTGGGTCTCTTCTATCTGGTGTTCCAAATCGGGTTGGAAGGCCAGCTGCCTCGAGGCCTTTTCGGATTTTAAAAAAGGGGAAATAGTTTGGATCCGCTCAACTTGCTGATCGGCGGGTTCTCGGTCGCTTTGGCGCCGATGAATCTCCTCTACTGCTTTATGGGTGTACTCATCGGGACCATAGTCGGCGTCCTGCCAGGCCTGGGTCCGGTGGCGGCCATGTCCCTTCTTCTCCCCGTAACCTTCCATACCACACCGGTTGCCTCCATTATTATGCTGGCGGGGATCTACTACGGTGCCCAGTACGGAGGTTCCACCACGGCGATCTTGGTTAATATACCCGGAGAGGTTGCTTCGATTATGACCTGCCTGGACGGGTATCAGATGGCCCGCCAGGGACGGGCCGGCGCGGCGCTGGGGATTGCCGCCTTCGGGTCTTTTATCGCCGGAACCTTGGGAGTCATCGGCATGATGCTGATTGCTCCTCCCTTGGCCGACTTCGCCCTAAAATTCGGTCCTCCCGAATTCTTTTCCTTGATGGTTCTGGGGATGATTATTTTGACCTTTTTGACTTCCACCTCTATGATTCGGGCCTTGATGATGGCCTCCTTTGGTTTAATCCTGGGAACCATCGGCTTGGATAATATCTCGAATACTCCGCGGTTTACGTTCAACATTACCGAGCTGCTGGACGGGGTGGGGCTCATCCCCGTCGCCATGGGTTTATTCGGCATTTCCGAAGTCCTCCTCAACATCGAGGTAAAAGTCAAACGGGAGGTTTTTACCTCCAATGTTACAGGGCTTCTACCGACCCTTAAAGACTGGGGCCAGTCCATCTGGGCCATCCTGCGGGGTACGTTCATCGGGTTTTTCCTTGGCATACTTCCGGGCGGAGGGGCGATACTGGGATCTTTCGTTTCTTACGCCGTCGAGAAACGGGTCTCTAAGCATCCGGAGAAATTTGGAACTGGGGTCATTGAAGGCGTGGCGGCTCCCGAATCGGCGAATAATTCCGGCGCGCAGGCAGCTTTTATTCCCCTGCTGACCCTGGGGATCCCATCCAATGTCGTTATGGCGATGCTCCTGGGGGCGCTGATGATCCACGGGGTAACCCCCGGACCCCTGCTCCTGGTCCAGCATCCGGAAATCTTCTTGGGCCTGGTGGCCAGCATGTACGTGGGCAATACCCTGCTTCTGCTCCTCAATCTTCCGCTAATCGGACTCTGGGTCAAGCTCCTGAAGGTTCCCTACTCGTTCCTTTTCCCGCTGATCATCTTTTTCTGCCTGACCGGGGCTTATTCGATCAATAACAGTTCTACGGATGTGGTCATCATGCTTATTTTCGGGGGGGTGGGCTACTTTATGAGAAAGCTCTCGTTGGAAGCTGCTCCCACGGTGTTGGCTTTTGTGATCGGCCCTTTGCTGGAAAATGCCCTACGGCTGTCGCTGATTAAATCCAATGGGAGTTTCTCTATCTTTCTTACCCGCCCGATTTCGGCCACGTGTCTTATGGTTGCCTTTGTCCTCCTAACGCTATCTTTTTTCCCCCGCCTGCGACGTCCAGGCGCGGTCTTGGAAAAAGAGGATATCACATAGAAAATTACTATAATCCTCCATCAGAACCAATAAGGTGATAGGGGGATACCCTTAGCTATGAGCGGATCTGGATCGAAAGGAGCTTACTGATGGAAATGGTATTTGGAGATGCGCTCCGGCGAAATGCCCGGAAGTTTCCCAATAAGACCGCCATTGTCTGCGAGGGGGAGCGCCGGACCTACAGGGAGTTCAACCTCCGGGTGAACCGCTTGGCCCACGCCCTTTTGACGCTGGGCCTGACCCGAAAGGATCATGTGGCCACCCTTTCCTTCAATGCCGTCGAGCTCATGGAAGTATACTTTGCCAGTCTGAAGCTCGGCATCCCCATCGTTCCCCTGAATATTCGCTACCTCGCTGCGGAGTCCCTCCGCTATATGCAGCTGATGGAGGCAACGGTCTTGGTTTTTGAGGACCGCCTGACCGATCTGGTGAGTTCCCTCCGGGATCAACTGGGTCAAGTAAAGGTTTTTATCGGCTTGGGAGAGAAGATTCCTCCTTTTGCCCATTCCCTGGAGGGTCTGATCGCTGGGGGTTCCGCAGAAGAGCCCGGAGCCCAGGTCTTGGAAGGGGATCCTGCCTTCATCATGGCCACCGGAGGCACCACCGGATTTCCCAAAGGCGCGGTCCTTAGCCATCGCAATTTTCTTTGGAACACCATCAATACCACCGCCGAGGGTCAAAATCCTGTGCTTGAGGATGTGATCATTTATCCTCTTCCCTTGTATTACGGGGCGGCGGTGAGCCGCCTTCTCTCATCGGTCTATGTGGGCAGTACCTTTGTGGTCATGCAGGAATTCGACGCCCGAAAATGCCTCCAGATCATCGAAAAGGAAAAAGGTACGGCCATTATCGGCAACGCGACCATCTGGGCATCCTTGATCGCCGAAAAGGAGGCGAGGCCATACGACACATCCTCCGTGAAGATGTGGTATTCCGCCATGGGGGCCTTACCGCTCGTGATGAAAGAAAAGGTGACCCAGTTTCTTTTTCCCCGAGCCCAACCGTTCATCGGCTATGGATTAACGGAGGCCACCGGCGGGGTCACCTTTCTGAAGCCTCATAATACCCCCCGGGAGCCGGGCAGCAGCGGCCGAGCCGTTTACTCTTGCGAAGTCCAGATCGTGGATGAAGCCGATCGGGAACTGCCGGTGGGAGAGGTTGGAGAAATCCTGGTTCGTGGACCGATTGTCATGGATCAGTATTATAATAACCCTGAGGAAACCGCGAAGACATTGCGCGGCGGCTGGCTTCACACCGGGGATTTGGGGAAGCTCGATGATTGCGGCTATCTTTACATTGTCAGCCGTCTCAAGGACATGATCAAGAGTGGAGGCATCAATATCTATGCCTTGGAAGTGGAGGAGGCCCTCACGCGACATCCCCAGGTTGCCGAAGCCGCCGTCATCGGTGTGCCCCACGAGAAGTGGGGGGAGGCCGTGATGGCCATTGTGGTTCCGAAGAAAGGACAGCGTCCTTCCGAACAGGAGATCATCGACCATTGCCGGAAACAATTGGCCACCCATAAGAAGCCCACGGCGGTGGCCTTTGTGGACTCGCTGCCCAAAACCCCCATTGGAAAAGTCATGAAGAATATCCTGCGCGAAGAATTTGGAAAAAGGAAATCAGACCAGCCCAGTCCGGCGGACAATAAAGGAGGGAATTGACCAATGGCCGAGCCAAAAGAGACCAAGCTTTTTGACCTCCATTCCCATTGGGGAACCAAGAGAGGCTACCCCCTGCGGACTCCGGAGGAGCTGGCCCAACAGGAGAAGACATGGAAATCGACCCCCCAATACGCCACCGAGGAGGAGATGGCGGATTATCTCAGGAAGAATCGGGT
>CAYQWO010000224.1:3364-6188 GCA_964421095.1 uncultured Syntrophaceae bacterium | reverse complement strand
CCCTTTCATATCTTCAGCCCGGCGGCAAAACCCTCATGGATGGCCTCTTTGGCCCTCCGCGGCTCAAGGCAATCACCGACGGCGATCATTTGCGGAACCTTTCCCCTTAGTTCCCCCAGGGCCTTCTGATTGGCCTCAGAGCCCAGGGCCAAGGGAGAAAAGATATTGCGGAAAAAAGCCATGGGTGCCTTCAGCCCTCCCCCTTCGCCAGGCTTTCCAGGTAGGTGAAGATGGCCGTATGATCATCTTTTTCTCCTCCCTGGGCCATGGCATACCCGAAGAGCTGATGCACCATGTTGGCCATAAACATGGGGATCCTGAACTCTTTGGCCAGGCGCGTGACGATGTCCACGTCCTTGTACATCAATCCCAGGGAAAATCCAGAATTGAAGGTGCGGGGCAAGACGAATTTAGGAAATTTGAAATCCGTGGAGTAGCTACGGCCCGTACTCGCCTGGAGAACTTCGACCACCCGCTGGGGGGAGAGGCCCAATTTCGCGGCCAGGATCACAGCCTCGGAAGTGGCGGCCATGGTCGTGGCGGAAAGAAAATTGTTGATGGCTTTCATGGTGTGACCCGATCCGATCCCTCCCAGGTAAAAGAGGTTTTTCCCTAAAGCCGAAAGGATGGGCCGGCAGGCCTCGAAGATTGCCTCTTCCCCTCCCACCATGATGGAAAGGGTCCCTGCTTCTGCTCCCACGACCCCGCCACTCACCGGAGCATCGATCATCGAGATTCCCTTTGCGGAAAGGGCTTGGTGAACTTTTAGGGTGCTCGGGGGATAGGCGCTGGTCATTTCTATCAAGACATCGCCGGCCCGCGCTCCCTTCAGAAATCCCTCAGGTCCGAAAACGACTTGTTCCACGGCTTCGGAATTGGGTACGATGGTGATCACTTTTCGGCACTTTTCCGCCACTTCCCGAACCGAAGAGGCCGGCTCTGCCCCTTTGGCCGCCAGAGCTTCGACCGCTTCCGCCCTTAAGTCATAGACCACCAGTTGAAACCCGGCCGCCAACAATCTCTTGGACATGGGCTGACCCATGGCCCCCAGCCCGATGAACCCGATTTTCCCTTCCATGGTTATTCTCCCGCCATTTTTTTGACCGCAGAGATCGCCGAGAACGCAGAGCGTTCTCAGCGGTCTCCGCGGTGCATAGAACCTATTTTTTCGGCGGCCATCTCCCGCAGTCGGAATTTCTGCACCTTCCCGCTGGCGGTGCGGGGAAAGTCTTCCAGGGTGATCACAAAGTCGGGGATTTTGAACCTGGCTGTTTTATCCTTCATAAACTCATAGATCTCTTCCCGAGTCACTTGGTCCCCGGCATTTTTGGGAATGATGCAGGCCACTGTCTTTTCTCCCAAGCGTTCATCGGGATACCCGACCAACTGGCATTCCCGGACTTTGGGATGAATGTAGATGACCCCTTCGATCTCCGTGGGGTAGAGGTTCTCCCCGCCACGGATGATCATGTCTTTGATCCGGCCGATCAGGCGGATGTTGCCCTCCTCATCCATGGTTCCCAGGTCTCCGCTGTGGAACCATCCGGTTCGGTCCACAGCGGCGGCGGTCAACTCGGGATCTTTGTAATAGCCAAGAAAATTGGTCGGACCCCGGTGGCATATTTCCCCCGGAACCCCGACGGGAACGATGCGGTTGGTATGGGGGTCTACGATTTTGACTTCGTTTCCTACGGCCAAGGGTGGCCCGGGGCTCTGGGCAATGAGTTCGATGGGCGAATCGGGAAGGCTCAAGACGTTACTGCCGCATTCGGTGGTCCCATCTCCCTGGAGGATGCCGCAATTGAATCTCTTGACGATCTGCAGGGCCACCTCGGGAGGCATGGGCGCACCGGTGAAAAGGGCAAAGCGCAGGGAGCTTAGATCAGTCTTCTCAAAGTGCGGATGATTCATGAGGTCAATGAACATGGTGGGAACCCCGACGGCAATGGTGGCTTTAGAGCGCTCAATTTCCCGGAGGGAAGCCTCGGTGCTGTACCGTCCCAGCAGGATCAGGGTTCCTCCGGTGAGAAAGGCCGTGTGCTGCACCACGCAGTTACCCGTCGTATGGAAGAGAGGAGTCATGTTCAACCACACGTCCTTTTCGCCGGCCTTTATCCGCTCGGCAATTCCCACGGAATGGAGCATACGGGTGTTGTGCGTTTCCATGACCCCTTTGGGCCGGCCGGTCGTTCCGGAGGTATAGGCAATCTCCAAGAAATCATCGGCTTCTACCGGGTTCTGGGCGAGATATTTCTCCAAAAATCCGGCGCCTAACTTCTCCTCCCAGTCTTGAGAGACAAGGGTTTGGAAGCTGAACATTCCCTCTCCCGGTCTTCCTTTCACGATGATGTGCCGCAGGGAGGGGATCTGAGGGCGAATCTCTTCCAGAAGGTCGACGAAGCGAAAATCCCGCCATTCTTCCGGGATGATCAGGGCCTTGGCCTCCAGATGGTTCAGAACGGTAAGGACTTCCATTTTGCGGTAAAGGGGGTTCATGGGGGAGACGATGATCCCCAGCTTAGCACAGGCATAGAGGGCGATGGAATATTCGGGCCAATCGGGAAGCAGCAAACCGAGTTTATCCTCCCGGGATAGACCCAAGTCGATTAACGCCTGGGCAAATGAGTCCACGGCCCGCTGGAACTCCCGGTACGTGTATCTCTGGTCCTGGAAGATGATCGCCGGACGCTCTGGATGGCGGGCGACGGTTTCCTGGAGCATTTGGCCGAGAGGCTTCCCTTTGGTCCAGTTGATTCCCAGGACCTGGCAGTAGCTTTGGGTGAGCTTCCTCTGCGGCATGGACATTTCTTATTCTTTCTGCTCC
>CAYQWO010000224.1:0-3264 GCA_964421095.1 uncultured Syntrophaceae bacterium | reverse complement strand
GTAGCTTTGGGTGAGCTTCCTCTGCGGCATGGACATTTCTTATTCTTTCTGCTCCCTTTCCCTCTTGACCTTTTCGGCCATCATCTCCCGGAGTACGTTTTTCTTGATTTTGCCGCTCGGGGTGGTAGGAAATTCGGGCATCAGCTCCACCCGGTCGGGGATTTTGAAATGGGCGACCTTGTCTTTGAAGAAGGCTTTAATCTCTTCCTGGGTGAACTTCTCACCGGGCTTGGGGATGATGCAGGCGCAGGTCTTCTCTCCCAGCCGGTCATCGGGAATCGCCACCACGCTGACCTGGGCTACTTTGGGATAGGTATAGAGAATATCCTCGATTTCCGTGGGCGAAATGTTCTCTCCGCCCCGGATGATCATATCTTTGATCCGGCCGATGATACGCAGGTTGCCGTCCTCGTCCATGGTGGCCAGGTCGCCGCTGTAGATCCAGCCCCGCTCATCAATCGTCTGGGCCGTTCGGTCCGGGTCTTTGAAGTATCCCAGGCAGACGTTCTGCCCCCGGGCGCAGGCTTCTCCCTTGGCCCCGATGGGAACGATGCGGCGCTTTTCATCCACCACCTTATGCTCCATCCCTGGCTGGGGCCTTCCTACGGTCTCGCAGACCACTTCGACGGGATCATCCAGCCGGGTAATATTACTCATGGCCGTCTCCGTCATGCCATAGGCCGAAGTGACATAGCAGCCCATCTTCTGGATGATCTGCCGGGCCACCTCGATGGGCAGAGGGGCTCCGGCCAGTACCATGGCCCTTACCGAAGAGAAATCATACCTGTCAAAATCAGGCCTCTGCAGCATCATGATGGGCATGGTGGGAACCCCGATGGGGAGGGTAACCCGGTGGCGGGTAATCTCCTGCATGGCTTCCTCCACGTTCCAGGTCTCCAGCAGAACCTGGCAGGAGCCACGGATTACAGAGGAGTAAAAAGCGTTGACCAAAGCGGTAGTATGAGAAAGGGGAACCATGATCAGCCAGATATCCTCAGGCTGAAGACCGATGGAAGTGGCTGTTCCCAGGGCCGAGCGGCAGCGGGTGTTATGGGAATGCATTACTCCCTTAGGATTCCCTGTGGTCCCAGAGGTGAAGATAATTTCCAGAAGGTCATCGGCTTCGACGGGAAATTCTCTTCGATAGACCTCGTTGTAGTAATTGCCCGGGTATTTTTTTTCCCATTCCTGGGCTGCCAGCTCTTCGAAGATAAGTTCTTCAGGATGGTGCCGGGCCCCGGAAACAATCACATGATGTAAGGAAGGAATGACTTGGCGGAGTTCCTGGAAAAGGTCGGAGAAGGAAAACCCCCAGAATTCACAGACGGAAACCACGGCCTTGGCTTCGGTTTGCCGTAAAATATATTCGATCTCTTTTCTTCTCAGCCGTTCGGAGACCGGAACGGATACCACTCCCAGCCTGGCTGCCGCTAGAAGGGTAATGATGAACTCGGGCCGATTGGGAAAGAGGATGACCACCATGTCCCCCCGCCGGATCCCCAGGTCGATGAAGGCTAAGGTCAGCCTGTCGACCAGATGCCTGAGTTCTCCCCAGGTGATCCGCCTTTCCCGAAAAATCAAGGCCATTCTCTCGGGGTATCGGTCAGCGGTCTGCTCAAAATATTCACCCAGGGTGACTCCGGGGGGAATTTCCCCGGGAGAGTAATAATAACTCAGGGTTAGGTTGGCCATACTCCTTCCTTCAGCCATTTTGCCTCGGCGTTCTTCCCGCGTTTCGCGGGATGCTCTGCGGTGAAGGAACTCAGGACATGGTCAGGCCGCCGGATACGCTAAGGGTCTGCCCGGTGATGAACCCGGCGTCATCGGATGCTAGGAAAGCTACGGCTCCAGCGATATCTTCGGGTTTGGCCAGGCGCCGGAAAGGAACAGCTTTGGTCATGGCGTCAATGATCTTGGCCCCTGTTTCCCCTTTGGTTATTTCCGCCAGAAGTGGCGTATCGGTTGGGCCCGGGCACACACAGTTGACGTTAATCTGATAGCGGGCCATCTCTCGGGCAATGGTCTTGGTGAAAGCGATAATTCCCCCTTTGCAGGCGGAATAAACCGCCTCCCCAGAACTTCCCACCCTTCCGGCATCGGAGCTGATGTTGATAATCTTTCCGTACTTTCTTTCTATAAAATGATCCAAAACAGCCCGGGTGCAATAGATGGGTCCCTTGAGGTTTATGGCAATGACCTTATCCCATAGCTCCGGGCTGTTCTGGGTAAAAGGCTCGATGATATCCCAGCCAGCATTATTCACCAGGATGTCGAGCTTCCCAAAGGTGCTGAGCGCGGTCTTGACCATGTCTTGCACCTGAGCTCGGTCCGTTATGTCCGTGCCCAAGGCCAAACCCTTGGCCCCGGCCTTTTCCAGAAGGGAAATGGTCTCCTTTGCCCCTGCGAATTTCACGTCGGCCACAACCACCTTGGCGCCAAGAGACCCGAATTTTAAAGCAATCCCGCGGCCGATTCCTCCACCCGAACCGGTGATGATGGCAACTTTGTCCTGTAGGTTCATTTTGGCCTCCTATTCTTTTATCCCGGCGATGCTTTTGGCCAGGGCAATCTTGTGATTCAAATTGGTCTCCCGGGGGATCATCGTCTTCTGTGCTTCCGGAGACCCGGCCCCATGGATGGATTCGACTACGTACCCTCCCGCCCCTGCACCGAACATTAGGTGCTCGATCAAGCGGAAAATGCGGATCCGGTTCTCCGTGGGCACTTCTTTTACCCCCTTTAGATATTTTTCCAGGTATTTCCCTACCTCCGGGTTGCGAAAATCCTTTTCAGAGGGCAGAGTAGTAACCAACCCCCCGGCAATGTCGAGGGCCAGTTGCCCGATCTGATTGGTAATGCGGGCTACGTTCAGTTTGCAAACGTTGGCCAAAAGAAAATTATTCATGTAGTTTCCCGCGGGCGTCAGGTGGCCTTCATAAGCCGAGGCCAGCCCGCACCCGTACAGAGTTTCCGCCAGGGTGATCATCTCGGTAATTTTACTGCGCACATGGGAGGCTTTGGCCACGCCGTTGTACTGGGCCAGTAAGGCAGTCGCTCCGATCAGGACGTCGCTTACCCCGGTCTTACAGCCGCCGTAACTGCAGCGGTGATGGGAGCCGAGAAGACCGCTGATCCTTTCGGCGAAATCATGTTCCTTGTAAAGGTAAACATTTTCCCAGGGCACGAAAACGTTATCAAAGATCAAAAGGGTCTCCTGCATTCCATAGAGGGGATTGCCCGTGTCGATGGACCCCCCTTCCATTT
>CAYQWO010000223.1:0-6190 GCA_964421095.1 uncultured Syntrophaceae bacterium | reverse complement strand
AAACGCCCTTGCGCCTGGGCCTGCCAACCACTTAGAATAAATTGGTTTGTGGTATCATGGACACAAGGCGAAGGTTGGAATAAAATACGAGCACACTACATGATCCCAGCGCCATTGAGGGAGTCAGCGAAGATCGTGAAAGGGGGGGTTGATCATGAATCGGAGAAAGAGGAAAGCAGTGATTTCGGCCCTCTCGTGGAATCAAGACCAGGTGAGGTTGATAGAAGATATAGGGGTAACAGTTAAAGTCATACCGGACAGAGTTGACGCCCTTTTCCAAGAGGAAGTAAAGAACGCAGAGGCTCTCATTGTAGGGTTGCCTGCGGTCTCGCGTTCGACGATGGAAAATGCCCCCAACCTGAAAATCATCGCTTGCCAGGGGGTGGGGATCAGTCATATTGACCTGGAAGCGGCCAACCAATTGGGCATTCTGGTGGCCAACACTCCGGCAGTCAACTCAGATACGGTCGCCGAATTCACCCTCGGTCTTATTTTGGCTATCGTCCGCCGGATTCCTCATGGATGGATAGAAATGGTAAAAGGGGGCTGGGGCCGTTCTAAGTTTTCGGGAATGGAGCTTAAGGGCAAAACCTTGTCCATCCTCGGATTTGGGCAGATTGGCAGGCGGGTGAGCAAATTGGGGGCTGCTTTGGGGATGAAAGTTCTGGCTTGGAGTCGAACAATTTCTGAACAGGATTTCAAGGATGCCAGAGCTGAGCCCGTTTCAAAAAATCAGGCCATCTCCAAGGCAGATATTTTGACCCTGCACTTGACGCTCAACAGGGAGACTCGAAACATTATCGGCAGCGCTGAGCTGGCCATGATGAAGCCCACCGCCTTCCTGATCAACACGGGGCGGGGAGGTTTAGTGGACAATGAAGCCCTGCTCAAGGCCTTAGACAACGGATTGCTCGCCGGGGCGGCCATCGATGTTTTTGAGGAAGAACCTCCTGCCGATCACCGTCTGATCGAACATCCCAAGGTTTTAACCACCCCCCATCTGGCTGGGTTAACCCAGGAGGCCAAGTACCGGATGTGTATCGCAGCTGCGGAACAGGTGGTCTGTGCCTTGAAAGGGGAAAGGCCTCCCTATACAGTTAACGACCCCCAGAACCCGCGGTACCTAAGGAAAGATTAATGCAAGCGCAAATATGTTTCTTACATCCCATTGGGTGGGGGGCGTAATGCTAAAAGGTTACTTCCCCTTCAGCTGGAGTAGCTCAACAAGTTTGGCATTGATTTCATAGTCCCGAAGCAAACGATTTTTCAGTTCCTTGGGTCCCTCATAGGACACCTCAAACCCTCTCGCCTCCATGGCAGTGGGGAAAATCGGATCTTCCATGGCTTTCTTAAGAGCATCATGGAGCATTGACACAATCTGAGACGAAAGGCCTTTGGGCCCAATGACCAGGTAATACACGCCCATGGTGATATCGTACCCGATCTGCCTAAAAGTTGGCGCATCGGGGAACAGTGGATTTCTCTTTTCCTCAAAGACGGCCAGAACTTTGGCTTTGCCCGCATTCACTTGGGGTAAGATTTCTCCGTGATGCACGCAGAGGGCTTCCACATGGCCTCCTAACAAAGCTGGCACACTCTCGACCCCCCCGGCGAAAGGGACGGCGGTCAAATCGACCTTAGCCGCTACCCTTAGCTGTTCCAAGTTTAGGTGGAGAACAGTGCCGATTCCGGGATGGCCCACGCGGAACTTGCCCGGGTTGGCCTGGGCATTGGTGATGAACTCCTGCATGGTTTTCCAGGGAGCATCGCTCTTCACAGCGAAGCAGATAGGGAGGTTGTTCAGCTTGATGATCGGCGTGTAGTCCTCTGGAGACCCATAAGGCAGCTTAGTCCGGTGAGGTTGAACAGTCAGAACAGCTACGGCTGTGATCCCAATGGTGTAACCATCCGGCTTGGCCTGAATGATTTCTGTCGCCCCGATGGTACCAGCAGCCCCGGGTCGATTGACCACGACCATGGGTTTGGGAAAATACTTCTTAACGGCTTCGGTAACGGCCCGCGCTGTCATATCCATGGCTCCACCAGCCGGAAACCCGCAGATGAAGTTCAGTGGCTTTTCAGGATAAGTTGCGTGGGTCATAGTAGGCCAGAAACCCGTTCCCAGGGTCAAAGATAATAATAAAAAAATACCAACTACTCCTCTTTTCATAATCTCCCCCTTTCTTTGAAATTTTTAATCCAGAATCACTCAAAAAGGTCCAGCAAAGGAAGGCCGTCTGCTTGGGCTGGAGCGGGAATGCCCAGGGCGTAGGCCACGGTGGGGGCAAAATCCACCAGGCGCATGGGCTTCTTTCTTCTTTGATTCTTTTTTACGCCCCCTCCCGCGAAAATGGCCATGGCCTCCATCGTCCCTGTCCCATATTTGGCGTTGGACAAGACTGAAGAATGGACTCCGGCATAGTGAGGTTCCTCGAATTCACACAGGCTCGCACGCAACACAGCGTAGGCCTCGTAGCCAGCCTTCAGTGCATAGATCACGTCCCCCGCGTTGGGCCCGCAGTGAAGCAAGGGTTCTGCCTCTTCCCGACGCAAAGCCAGTACCACCGGATGTTTCCCCGTTTTAGGATCGACACTATTGTTCAGTACGTGGATGATCTCCTCCCTTACTTTTTCATATTCTTCTCCTGGCTCCACGATCCCTTGGGGGTCCCTGCCCTTCAAATTAACGTAAATCTGAACTCCCCATCCATGTTGGGCAAAGGCTTTGGTTTTCGACCAGTCAATGATCAACCTCTCACCGCCCTTTTCATCCTTCTCTCGAATGACCGAGGCCAAGCCAGCATTGATCAGAATATTGTTGATCATGAACTCGTTGAAGCTTGGGGTGACCCCGTGGTCAGAAATAATTGCAAAGAACGTGTCCGGCGAGGCGTGTTTCCTCAACGAGCCGACCAATCCATCCATCAGCTCATAGCAGTGATCGATGATGCCTTGCTGGTAATTGGCCTTTTCTTTTTCGTAGGCAAAACAAGCCGGATCCCACTGGAAAAACTGGTGTTCGGAAAAATCGATGGGGTGCCACTGCATCATGAAAAGGTCCCATTTATACTTGGAAAGGACATAATTAATTGCCTTCTTCACCCACTGGGTGTGATACTCGATGGTGTCCATAAAAGTCTGGTCATCGATCCATCCCAGGTATAAAGGCTGCATGCCCGTGTATTCGAGAAACGGGCCGCAAACTTTAATCAACTCCTGGGAAAGGGACCTAGGGTGGGTGAACTTTTCTGTCGGGTAAACCTGGCTCACGAAGAGTTTAAAATGCTTCCCGTCCGGGCTGAGCTCCATCAATTTCATGCGGAAGCTTCCGGAGATGGGCCGACCCGGGATTTTGAAACGAGCGATGATGAAATCACTGTATTGTCCTACCTTCAGATCGGCCACAGCCTTAGAGGCATCGCGCTCTGGCGATACCAGAACCCGGTCGTAACCCTTGCGCTCCGAGTCCACGAGTAAAAGATGGTATCTTATCTCCCCCGGGCCGGGAACGATGGCTATCTCTGATTCTAAAAGGGGGGAAGTGCTTTCCGGAGCCTTGACCCACCCTTGGGCCGGCTGAAAAGCAATTTTATCAGCGGCCCTGTAAACATCAGTCGTATAACATCGGTTCGGGTGAACAGCCACCTTGGAACTCCCCCAATAAAACTGGAGCAAACCAGAAGGAGCACAATGGCCATCGACCTGGTAGCCATTCTTCAGTTTTGGCGGCCAGGTGCCAGGGTACTTGAAGATGAAGGCCTTCTTCCCCAATTTATCCATGACTTGCCAAAGAGTCTCTGCCCGGTTGAATTTACTGTCAAAGGCCGAGTGCACAACATCCAGCGGCTCGCCGGGCATATGGATGGTCATATCGTAGACCCCGCTGGTCCCCGGATAGGCCCCTGTCTGGATCACATTCCAGTTGGGCTGGGTTGCGGTTGGGTACTCTCCCCAGGCCGTGGTCGTAGTGCCCTGTTTCATTAATTTTTTTATGTTGTCGAGTCTTCCTTGTTCCACCAACCTTTCCACGATGGGCAGGATCATGCAGTCGATTCCGATGATCATAGCCTTTTTCGCTCGCGCCTTCACTCTCCACCTCCCGCACCAAAGAAGTTTAAAAACTCAATTATTCAGAATTACCTCATAATTATTAATATATTATTTATAGGGTCATTACCCGATCTTGGCATCCACAAAAAATGTTACAGCCCCGCCTGGACGGTATGAATCTGATTGGCCAGATCTACCGACCCGATCTCCATAAGCGCTCCCCGGCTCTTTCCATCCCCGGTTACTTCGAGGTGAAACCCCCGCAGGGGAAATGGAGGGTTGAGCATCAGAAAAATCTTGAACTGTGCAACGTCAAATGCTTTCGTTGATGGATACCTGTGCAGGAGCCCATCTCGATCGTCTCGTAGCCCAGCGCAGACTGGCACGGCAGCCATCCGGCAAAAGCAATCAGGGATTGGCCCTCCCAAAAACCCGCTACCGCTGCTTCGTCCGCAAGTACTCCTGGATGTACGATCCCTCGACGATCTTGCTGGCGTCGATGCGGGTCTTGATGACGCCCTGCTGCAGGAGAAAGTCCCCCACTTCCTGGATCATTCGCTGGGCGCCCCCGCCGGGCAACAAAGAGAGGTCAAACTTGGGATCGGTCAGCTGCTCGAGCGAGAGCACCGGGTTGATCTCAATGATCTTCTTCGCAGTCGCCTCACTAACCCCCAGACTCTCCGCAGTGGCTTTGACGGCCACAGCCGGGTTACGCTTGAACTCCTCCAGCGCCAGGTCAACCCCCCGGAGGAGCAGCAGCACGCCCTGGGGGTTCTTCTGAGCCCAGGCGGTTCTGACGACCCAGTGGTCAGACGTGTTCAGGCCGACCTGGTTGCTCCGTACGATCACACGGCCACCGACCTCCTGCATCCGTGAGATCCAGGGTTCCCACGAGTAGGCGGCGTCCACATCCCGGTTGGCGAAGGCCGGAGCCATAGCGGTGAGGTCCGTGTGAATCATGGTAACATCGTTGGGCGTGAGACCTGCGCTTTGGAGCGCCTTGATCAGGCCCAAGTGAGCACTGGTGCCGCGAACGAACGCAATCTTTTTGCCCCGGAGATCCTGGAGGCGGGTGATCCCGCTTTCAGGCCTCACCACGAGTCCATCCGCATAACAGCTGGCGATCTGGATATAGAAGTTTTTATAATCGAGTTCTTGCGAGGCCCCCACGACCATCCCCGCAGTTCCAAACAGGCCCACGTCCACACTTTCACTCCGGAAGGCAGCGAATTGGGGTGGTCCCGCCGTGAAGCGGGTATATTGTGGTTGCAGCCCCACGCGCTCGAAGAGCTTGTGATCCCGAGCCGTGTAGAAGATTACTGCGTTGTATGGTTGCCAGGCGACTCGTACCGGGATCGGCTGCTGGGCCCAGGCCTGACTGACCCCTCCTGCTGCGACCAAAACGATCATCACAATTAAGCCAAGATACCTGTACATGGGGCACCTCCTCAAATGGGCTTGTTCCCGAGCTGCCTTTGGCAGTCGGGCCTT
Source organism: uncultured Syntrophaceae bacterium (assembly GCA_964421095.1). Taxonomy (GTDB): domain Bacteria; phylum Desulfobacterota; class SM23-61; order SM23-61; family SM23-61; genus CAYQWO01. Next base: position 649 of record CAYQWO010000223.1, on the reverse strand, counting down.
TCTTCTTCAGACCGCAGGGCTCTGAGGAGCGCAACCTTCAGGCGCGCGAACTCAGTGGTCCCGATCAGATCGAACATCCGGGGGAAGGGAAACGGCACCGTTATGCTCTCGCGGATCCCGCCATGACAGTCCATCACGTAGATGCGGTGGCAGATAAACAGGGCCTCCTCGGCATCGTGCGTGACCAGGAGAATCGTTGGGTGGTAGAGGCCCCAGACCTCAAGTAGCAATTCTTGCATCTGGCTCCGCGTTTGGGAATCGAGGGCCCCGAACGGCTCGTCCATGAGCAACACCTCCGGTCGGTTGAGCAGGGCGCGGGCGAGCTGAACACGTTGTTTCATACCTCCCGAAAGCTGATACGGAAAGTCGTGTTCGCGTCCCTTGAGCCCGACGGCCTCTAGAAGGGCATGAGTACGGGGTCCGTAGTCTCGCTCGTCTTCTCCGCGCTCCCGGGGGCCGAACACGACATTCTTCCACACCGTCAGCCAGCCGAAGAGAGCTGGAAACTGAAAGACCATCATCCGATCCGGTCCCGGCCGCTCAACCCGGCGTCCGGCCACGATGATCTCGCCTTCGCTCTGCCGATCGAATCCAGCGATAAGATTGAGAAGCGTCGTTTTCCCGCATCCGCTCGGCCCCAACAAACCGA
>CAYQWO010000222.1:0-6249 GCA_964421095.1 uncultured Syntrophaceae bacterium | reverse complement strand
TTTTTGGAATCAGAACAACAGGCCACGGCGACATTCTTCTCAGTCTCCCAGGGGAATGCTCCCCCGTACTTCAGAGTGAGCAGGGCTGGGTGAATCTCATGATAGGCCCACGCGCAAAAATTAGGAATGGTTCGGGGGGGGCTCTGATCGGGATGAATGATCACATCTCCCACCTTGAAGCCAAAGTTGCAGGTACCTCTTCCCTGGATCTCCTGCACCGTGATTCTAAACATCCTCTGCCTGGTTCCCTCCTGCCCTTCAAGGGGTTGGGCATCCAAATAATCTCTCCGCTGAAAGAAAAGCGGCTCTCCCCGGAGCACGAAATCTGCATCCTGAACTTCCCCAATGAAGATCGTGTGGTCGCCAGATTCCGTGGCCCTCACCACCCGGCAGTCCAAGTAAGCCAGACAGTCGGCGAGAATCGGAGAACCGGTCTTTCCAATCCTGTAAGGGATCCGAGCAAATTTGTCCACTTTCCGACCCGATTGCTTTCCGAAGTGCCTGGCTACATCGACCTGGTCATTTCTCAAAATATGGACGGCAAACCAACCGCCCTCTTTAATCAGATCATGGGAAAAATTCTCCTTCCAAATGCTTGCCATAACAAGGAAAGGCTGATCGGCCGACCGGTTGACCCAACAGGCGGACATGCCATTCAACTTGTCTCCGAACCGTGTGGTGATCACGACCACCCCACGAATCATCTGGTCAAACACCCGGTCGATCAAAGTCACCTCGCGTCCGGTGCTGGTATACTCTTTAGCATCCCTGGCGCTCATCGATTCTCCTTTAAGGTAAATGCGAAAAAAATTAACTTCATGATAAAATTCATGGTAAGATCTGTCAAGTCAATTCCCAAAAGAAAGATCAAATCTGTCTTGATTAAACTCAGGGGAGAAAGTATAATGCAAAATATTTTAGTCGGTCATAGGAGGTTATGAGATCAATCGGGGTGAATATTGGGGCAATAAATAAGAAAGGGGGAGAGAATATGAGAAAGAGAGAAGGGCGCGGAGAAACGTTGATCAGCCGACGAAACTTTCTGAAATGGGCCGGGGGAATCGGTCTTGCGCTGCCAATGGCCCCTCTCCCGTTTGCGAGTCTTCGGAGGGCAAACGCCGCAGAGGAGAGGACATTAACGGTAGCCTGGGATACGGAGATAGATACCTTAGACCCCGCCTCCTTTAAGACCATTGGTGGATATGTGACTGTGGCGAACATATACGACCCAGCGATCTACTGGGGAGTCTCGCCTATCCCAGGCAAAGAAGGATTTTTCCTCTCAAAGCCACACGATTTTGCCCCCCGTCTTGCAGAGTCCTGGACGCGGGAGAAGGAGGGAACGGTAATTGTCTTCAAGGTGCGCAAGGGTGTGAAATTTCCCACGGGAAACCCAGTAACCGCTCAGGCTTTTAAGTACTCTTTTGACCGAGGTCTTCAATCACCCGGCTACATGCGGTTGATCATCCCAAGTCTTCTGACGGTCGATTCGCCGGATCAGTTTGAAGTACGGGACGACCACACCTTTGCGATCAAAATGAAGAAACCCAATCCTCCTATGGCCATGGACACCATAGCCCTGAGCAACAACGCCATCTTGGACCCCGCAGAGGTAAAGAAGCATGCCACGACGGAAGATCCCTGGGCCACCAGCTGGCTGAAGCGGAACGCCATTGGTGGAGGTCCTTACACACTGGTCAAAAACATTCCGGGGGTAGAGGTTGTTCTGGAGGCCAACAAAGGCTATTGGCAGAAAGCACCTTACTTTGAACGTATTGTACTCAAGTTCGTCCCCAGCGAGGCTGACCGGCTGATGCTTCTCAAACGAAAGGCCGTTGATATTGTGGTTGGCCGGCCCGGTCTTTCCCCTAAGAATGTGAAGAGTTTGGAGGGGGAACCCGGGCTCAAAATCTTTACCGTTCCCGATACAACGTGCCATTTTCTTTCCATGAACCAGAAAAAGCCTCCTTACGATAATATCAAGGTAAGGCAGGCCATCAATTATGCTCTCCCGATCGAAGCGATCATGCCGAATGTTCTCTTCGGTTATGGGAGACAAATGAAGAGTCCTGTCCCGGACATCACGCCCACTCACGACCCGAGCGCCAATAAATACAAGTTTGATCTGGAAAAAGCGAAGGCCCTGCTCAAAGAGGCTGGCTTGGAGAAAGGCTTTACAGCAAATATGGCGATCCGACTGGGGTGGGCCCCTCACGAACAGGCAGCCATCTGGACGCAGCGTGAGTTTGAAAAGATTGGTATTAAGGTCAACATCGTGAAAGAGACAGATGCTACCTTCCGTCAGAGTATGAGCCAGGGAGACCACGAGCTCTCCATTGAGTCATGGCAATCATGGGTCAACGACCCCTTTTACCACATCCAGTGGAACTTCCACTCCAAGGCCAAGGGGACCAACGTGAACTTCTATTCCAACCCTGTGGTTGACAGAATCCTCGAGGAAAACATGAACGAGACAAACCTCGAGAAGCGAAACGCCGCCTCCAGGGAACTTCAGAAGATTATCATTGAGGAGGCGGTCTGGGGATTTCTCTGGTACGATAACTGGACCCGGGTAATGAAATCTGAACTCTATGGTCTGGAGAAGCGCTGGGATACGTTTGAACGTTACTATTCTTTCTACAGAAAAGCATGAGGAAGACTTCCATCAGCCCTTAAAGAATGTTGATTTTGAGTGGTCTTGGTAGTGGTTAATGGGACTGGGTCGTTATCTGGTTAAACGCTTACTGATGGTGATCCCCACCTTGCTGGGGGTCACCATCATCACCTTCACTCTCACCTGCCTCCTCCCTGGAAATCCCGCGATGGTCAAGGCCGGACCCTTTGCGACTCCGGAGTACCTCGCCCTCATGGAAAAAGAGATGGGATTGGATAAGCCCATCTATGTGCAGTTCTGGCGATACCTCTCCGGGGTCGCGCAGGGGGACCTGGGCCAGAGTTCTTCGACAGGCCGCCCGGTTTTAGAGGACTTCAAACAGCGGATCCCGGCCACTCTGGAGCTGACCTTGGCAAGCTTGCTGATCGCGATCGGTGTGGGCATCCCGCTGGCTGTAATTTCTGCTGTTCGACGAGACAGCCTTTTAGACCATGTTTGCCGCCTCCTCGGTGTGGGCGGGGTGGCCATGCCCACTTTCTGGACCGGGCTCCTTCTCCTCTATATCTTTTTCTATCATTTTGGATGGGCACCCCCCCCTTTGGGCCGTTTGAGCCCAGGTGTTTCAACACCCACTTCCATCACGGGGCTTTACACGATTGATTCGCTCTTGACGGGAAACTTCCGGGCTTTAGCGTCCAGCCTGCACCACCTCCTCTTGCCGGCTGTGACCTTAGGCTTTTCCGTGATGGCGCCCCTCACCCGGATGGTGCGGGCCACGATGTTGGAGGTCCTGTCGAGTGATTATATCAAAGCGGCAGAGGCGAGCGGGATTCCCCAGCGACAGATCGTATACGGAGATGCCCTGCGCAACACCTTAATCCCGGTCATCACCCTCATCGGCGTCATCTTTGGGTTCTTAATGGGAGGCAATGTTGTTGTGGAGCTTGTCTTCGGATGGCCGGGTATCGGTAACTATGCAGTGACATCCCTTATGTCAAAGGACGCCCAGCCGATCCAGAGTTTTGTCCTTTTCGTTTCGGTCATTTATGTCATGGTCAATTTGATCGTGGACATCGCCTACGGAGTCGTCGATCCCAGAATCAGGCTCCGATAAAAAAAGAGAGATTTCTTTGGGAATGGTCGGCCAACTTGTAAGAAAAGAGGATTTGCGGATTCGCCTAAAGCATCTGCAGATTATGTTACGAAGACTGCGTCGGAATAGCCTCTCTTTTGGCGCTTTGATCGTCATCTTGGGGATCATCCTGATGGCTCTTTTCGCCCCTCTCATCGCTCCCTACGACCCGAATGCCACCGATGCCAACCAGGCCATGCTTTCGGTATCCCGCCAGCACCTTATGGGAACAGATATTTTTGGCCGGGACATTTTATCGCGCGTGATTCATGGGGCCAGGGTAGACCTGCTGGTGGCTTTGGTGGCTACGATCATAGCTCTGGCCATCAGTTCTTTCCTGGGCTCCCTCTCCGGCTATTCCGGCGGATGGCTGGACCATCTGGTCATGCGGATTATAGACACCGTCATGTCTTTTCCTTCTTTCATCCTCGCCATGGGGATCACCGCAGCACTGGGGAACAAGTTGATCAATGTGGTGATGGCCATTGCGATCACTCATATTCCCATTTACACCCGGCTGATTCGAGGCGAGATGCTCCACATCCGGGAGATGGAATACGCCGAAGCGGCGCAGACCGTGGGAAATCCAAGGTCCAGGATCATCTTCTACCATCTTCTGCCGAACTGTTTCCCCCCGGTGATTGTGCAGGCCACGCTGGCCATGGGCTGGGCCATTCTGACAGTCGCCGGGCTCTCCTTTATCGGACTGGGGATTCAGCCTCCCGCCAGTGAATGGGGGTACATGACGGCGGAGGGAGCCACTTACATTGTTTCCGGGGAGTGGTGGATCTTTCTCTTTCCCGGTCTGGCGATCATGATCACCGTTTTCTCTTTTAACATGGTGGGAGATGCCCTCCGGGATATCTTGGACCCGCGGATGAGGGGAATCCAATGACCGGACCCCTCCTGCAGATTGAAGACCTTACGGTCCATTTCCACACCGAGGAGGGGATTGTGGAAGCGGTGGATGGCATCCAACTCCTGGTGCAATCTGGAGAAGTCATGGGTGTTGTGGGGGAGAGCGGTAGCGGAAAATCGGTTACCGCTCTGGCCATCTTACGCTTGATCCGGGAACCGGGAAGGATCATCCAAGGGACCATCCAGTTCGCCGGAAGAAATCTTTTGGGTCTTTCCGAGGAGGAAATGCGAACACTCAGAGGTTCTCATATTTCCATGATCTTCCAGAGTCCCCGGACCTCCTTAAATCCTGTGCTTTCTGTGGGATGGCAGATTGAACGTCTGATCAGGCTGCATAAGAAGGAGCATACGGAGAAGGCCCGTGACCAGGCGATTCAAATGCTTCGCCAGGTAGGCATTCCGGCTCCGGAACGCATTTATCACGAGTTTCCCCATCAGCTTTCCGGAGGAATGTGTCAGCGCATTATGATTGCCATGGCCCTGGTGACAAACCCCAAGCTCCTGATTGCGGATGAGCCCACTACGGGCCTGGATGTTTCCATCGCCGCTCAGATTTTAGACCTCTTGAAAGAAATGGGACAGCGGACCGGCGCGGCCATTCTTCTGATCACTCATGATCTGGGGGTGGTGGCTGGTTATTGCGACCGAGTCGCTGTCATGCACGCCGGACAGGTCGTTGAATCAGCAAGCGTGAAAAAGCTTTTTCAAAATCCCCTTCATCCCTACACCCTGAAATTGATCCATTCGATCCCACGGGTAGATGTGGATACAGTGATGGAGACCATCCCGGGAACGGTCCCCGGCCTGATTCATCCGCCTCCTGGCTGCCGTTTTGCGGGTCGTTGCCAGGTGGCTCGCGAAGTATGCAGGAAAATCAAACCACAGGTTCAGTCCATCAATGGGGACCACCAGGTGGCCTGCCATCATATAGGGCATTGGTAGCGATGGGGGCATTCGTTGAGATTATTGATTTGAACAAGCATTTCCCGGTGAAGGATCAGAGTATGGCTTTCCGCGCTCTGATCCCATTCGGTGCCAGGAAGGCTGTTCTTCGCGCTGTAGACGGGATTTCCTTCTCGATTCAAAAAGGTGAGACATTGGGGCTCGTGGGAGAGAGCGGCTGTGGTAAATCGACGGTGGCTCGATGTATTCTCCGCCTTTTGCCGCCCACCAGCGGAAAGATCCTATTTGAGGAGACGGACTTAGCGGGTCTGGAAGAAGAGAACCTCCGTTTCATTCGCAGGGACCTCCAGATGATTTTCCAGGATCCGATGGCCTCCCTCAATCCGCGTCTTTCCGTACGGCAGGTGTTGGCAGAGCCTCTTCGGCTTCATGAGAAGTTAACCCTTAAAGAACGGGAGGAAAGAGTTCTGGAGGTCATGGACCAAGTCGGTCTTGACCGAGAACTGCTGAACCGCTTTCCCCATGAACTCTCCGGAGGGCAAAGACAACGGGTGAATATTGCCAGGGCCATCACCACCCGCCCCAGATTTATAGTGCTGGACGAGCCCACCTCGGCTCTCGATGTCTCCCTCCGGGCAAAGATTGTTCTTCTTCTGGAGGAGTTGAAGTCGGTTCTTTCCAC
>CAYQWO010000221.1:4773-6284 GCA_964421095.1 uncultured Syntrophaceae bacterium | reverse complement strand
CCCGTGATGTTTCCAAAGGGATGGCTTCCCGACCCGCAGAGATACAGCCCTGCGATGGGGGTGCGATAGGGCTTCAGACCCGGCAGCGGACGATTCTCCAGCATCTGGTCCAGGCTCGCCCTTCCCACGCAATGGTCTCCCCCGCGCATGTTGATCAACTTCCTCTCCACATCCAGCGGTGTGAAGGCATATTTGGCGATGATGTTGCGCCCATTCATGTTGGGGGCATACTGCCGCCATCTTTCCAGGCAGACTTCCATGTACTCATTTTTGATCCTGTCCCAGGCTTCCGGCCCCTCATCTTTCAAGTGATAGGGGGCGAATTGCCAGACAAAAGCCGTATGCTTTCCTGGAGGCGCCTGAGTCGGATCATGGAGGGTGGGAAAAGCACACTGCATGCCAGGCTTCTTCGGAGGGATCCCCCCGTCGATTTCCCGCACATGAGCCAGGAAGTCGTCCGTGCACTCCAAACCGATGTTGTAATTGAAACCCGAATTGATGTCCGGATTGAAGGAGGCGGAAGTGTAACGCAGCGGCTCTTTGAGGGCCACATGAGCGCTGAAGAGGACGAACTTGGAAAACTTGAAATTCCTGGCCTTTTGCGCAATCTGGGGTGGAAGCTTATCTTCACCGAGCAATTGCAGAAAGGTCTGAGGAATATCCGCAGAGCTGGCGATGAGCTTTCGGGCGTGGATTCGCCGCCCATCGTCCAGGATGACTCCGGTAGCCCGGCCCCCTTCGACCACAATCTGCCGCACGTGGCTGGCCTCCCAAAGCCTTCCCCCATGAGCCTCGAGGAATTTGCAGAGGCCGTGAGCCAGGTAATGGGATCCACCCATGCAGAAGCACCCCCGGACGCTACCGTTGAGAGCCTGGACGAAATGGTAACCCAACCCTGGCTCGTCCATCAGAAACATCCGGGTCGTGACGACAAAGATGAGCATGGACCTCATCTGCTCGCTCTGAAAAATTTCCTTAGTCAGCTCCAGGGGAGATTTCTGGCTGATGGCCAGGTATTCACGCCCTAATTCGCTCTTCTCCAGCAAGGACTTTTTCTCCTCGAAGGGTAGGGGAGGAGAGTAGCCTTCGGGGGTGATGATCTTTTCATTTATGGCCCGGAAGCGCCCTAAAAGGTCCCGGTAGGTTTTGGCATCCTGGGGAGAAAAATAGGAGATATTCTTGATGGTTTTTTCATCGTCCGTGTGAAAAACAAGACAGCGGCCGTCGCTGAAAGGGGCGACGGTCTGAACCGGGGGCATTTTTATCTGGATGCCATAACGTTCGAGCTCCAGGTCTTTAAACCAGGGAAGGTCCGGGAGCCATCTGAGAAAATAGGCATGCAGGTTGTGATAAAAACCCGGGATGGTCACCTCCTCCGTGCAGAGTCCCCCTCCCGGCTCCATTCTTCGCTCTAAAACCAGGGTTTCCAAACCCGCCTTGGTTAAATATCCCCCCAGGATCTGGCCATTATGACCCCCGCCAATGATGATGGCGTCAAAAGAATCTTTCAT
>CAYQWO010000221.1:2340-4673 GCA_964421095.1 uncultured Syntrophaceae bacterium | reverse complement strand
CTGCCTTCTTGCGCGTTTTCCTCCAAGGTAGGCCTCCTGAACTTTTTGATTCGCTCTGAGTTCCTCTCCCGTACCAGTGAGGACAATTTTGCCGACCTCTATGGCGTAGCCGCGGTCGGCGATCTGGAGAGCTTTGCGGGCATTTTGCTCCACGAGGAGTATACCAATTTCATCACTTTTGAGTTCCCGGATCTTCGTAAAGACCTCGTTCACCAGGATCGGACCCAGCCCCAGCGAGGGTTCATCCATCATGAAAAGCCTGGGTCGAGCCATGAGGGCTCTGCCCAAGGCCAGCATCTGCTGTTCCCCTCCGCTCAGGGTTTCACCCAGCTGCTTTTGCCTTTGCCCCAGGACTGGAAATATGTTGAAGACGGCCTCAAGAGAATCGTTTAGGTTCTCACCCTGACGAATAAAGGCTCCCATCAGGAGGTTTTCCAGGACAGTCATTTTTTTCAGGATGGCCCGGCCCTCCTGTATCAAAAAGATTCCCTTCTCCACGATTTTATGGGAAGGGATTCTGGTAATCTTCTCTCCTTCGAAGATCACTTCTCCCCGAGTGGGGGTGATGACCCCCGATATGACCCTAAGCAGGGTGGTCTTGCCCGCGCCGTTGGCCCCGATCAAGGTAACAATCTCCCCTTTTTGAACCCGGAGGTCCACACCTTTTAACACCTGGATCGCGCCGTAGCCGGCTTCAACTTCCTTGACTATCAGCATGCGTCTTTATCTTTCTTCCCTTCCTAAGTAGGCCTCGATGACTGATTCGTTGGCCTGGATCTCATCGGGCGTGCCCTGGGCAATCATTTTGCCGAAATTCAAGACAATTATGTAGTCGCAAATCCCCATCACCACGCTCATGTCGTGCTCGATCAAAAAAATGGTCTTGCCCATGCTGCGGATTTCCTGGATCCGGTCGAGCAGTTCCTCGGTTTCGGCCTCGTTCATGCCGGCGGCCGGTTCGTCCAACAGCAAGAGGGTTGGCTCCAAGGCCAGGGCCCTGGCGATCTCCAAACGTCTCTGCTCTCCATACGCCAGGCTTGAGCTTATCTCCTTGCGCTTTGGCCAGAGGCCCATCTCTTGTAGCAGGGCTTCGGCCTCTTCGCGGAGCTTTTTATCGGCTTGAGCCCTAAGTTGGAAAAGGCTGGTGATACCGGATCGGGTGTGGATATTCTGGGCCACCAGGACGTTTTCCAGAACGGTCATGGTGGGGAACAGGCGAATGTTCTGAAAGGTGCGGGCGATCCCCAGCCGGGTAATCTGGTGGGGGTGGAGCGATGTTAGCGCCTGTCCCTGGAAATGAATGGTACCGCCGGACACTGGCAGGAGGCCGGTGATAAGGTTGAACAGGGTCGTCTTGCCGGCCCCATTGGGGCCGATGAGGCCATATATTTTTTGGGGTGGCAATTGCACATTCACGTGATGGAGGGCGGTTAGACCACCGAAGTTTTTGGAGACGTCGATGATCTCAAGCATCTTTAGACCCCGCCCCGCGCCAGATGCCCTCGAACCGTTCTCCAAGATCCCGAATCATCTGCCGGGTAAGGATTCCGGAAGGGCGGAAGATCATCATGGAAACAAGCACCGCGCCGTACAGGGAAAGGCGCCAATCCTTCATGAAACGTAGAACCTCCGGCAGGATGCTGAAGATGATCGCCCCCACGACCGCCCCCCAGAAAGTTTCCATCCCTCCCAGGATGACGAAAAGGATGGCCATCGCGGAGACGAGGAAGTTGAAATTGTTCGATTCGATGTAGAACATGTAGTGGGCATAAAGGGCACCGGCCACTCCGGCTATGAATGCGCCCAGCCCAAAGGCCCCGATCTTCAGCAGGGTTACATGCAGTCCCACCGTGCTGGCCACCTCGGGATCATCCCGGACGGCATCCAGGGAACGACCCAGCCGCGATCGGGTCAAAAGCCAAAAGAAGAATATCGTTACCAGGACCCATCCGTATATAAGCGGCAAAGTGGCTCCCGAGGGCCCCCGGAAGCCGTAGGCCCCTCCGGTAGGCTCGAAGTTCATGAAGAAGGTCCGCACGATTTCACCGAAGCCCAGCGTGGCCATGACTAAGTAAATCCCCTTCAGTCTGAGGACGGGAATACTGACCAAAAGACCCATAACGCTGGAAGCGATGGCCCCCACGAGGATCGCTGGCAGGAGGGGCACCCCTGATTTCACCGTGAGGTAGGCCGAGGTGTAAGCCCCGATGGCCATGAACCCGGCGTTTCCCAGGGAAAGCTGATCGGTCGTCAGAATGGCATAGACGCTCAGGGCCATCAGGATGTTAATGCCCATCAGGGCGAGCACCCCTTCCAGATAAACACTCATTCTA
>CAYQWO010000221.1:0-2240 GCA_964421095.1 uncultured Syntrophaceae bacterium | reverse complement strand
GATTCCCGACTGGTTGCCCCAAAAAGTCCTTCTGGCTTAAAAATGAGAAAGACGAAAAATAGGCCGAAGACGATCATGTCCCGATAACCCGCAGTCAAATAGGCATCATTCATCACTTCCATGACCCCGATCATGATTCCTCCGATCATCGCTCCGCGCAGATTGCCCAGACCCCCGATGACCATGGCCACCATACCAATCAAGCCTTGGCGAATGCCGATAAAGGGGGTGATCTGCAGGTAGACCAGGGCCGTCAATACTCCGGCCACCCCCGCCAGGGCCCCAGAAGCAAAGAAGGTGAAAGTGAAGACCCAGAAGATGTCCACTCCCAGAAGGCTGGCGTTGGTTTGGTTTTCGGAAGTAGCCCTCATGGCTCTGCCCAGGCGAGTTCGCTTCACTAACTGGTCGATGGCCACCATTAAGAATAAGGAAGTCGCCAGGATGATAATATGAATGGAGGATATGAGAATGGGCCCCAACTGGAATTGGGCGATCTCGGTGGTCTGGGGGTAGCGCGAAGGCTCGGAGCCCCAGATCTGGGTGCCCACATTCTGCAGGAGGATGCCGAAGGCAATGGTGCTGAGCAACGGGCCCAGAAAATGAGCCTTTCTGAGGGGACGAAAACAAAAGCGTTCCACGAGGATGGAGATGATCCCGGCCCCCAGCATGGCCAAGAGCAAGGCCCAATAGAGGGGGATTCCCAATAAAGCAAAAGTTAACCCTAAGAAAGCGCCAAACATGAAAACGTCCCCGTGGGCTATGTTCAGCATCTGCAGGACTCCCAGTACCAAGGTATAGCCCATGGCAATCAGCGAATAAGTACTACCCAACATCAATCCATTGATGAGCTGCTGAAAAAACATGATTTCTCATCCATCATTAATAATTATGGGGGCGACCGGATGAAGGCCGCCCCTAACCCCAACACACCTTTTAATCCTTAACGCGGACCCACTGTCCTCCCTTGATTTCATAGACCTGCACGTCCTTGACCCCGTCGCCTACCTCGTTGAAACCTCTGCTGGCCACGCCGTCAAAGTTTCTGAGGGTGGTTAAGTATTCCATGATCTTGGCCCTGTCCTTTTCTAAATCGGCGGGCTTGTTGGTAACTCCTTTTTTCTGGATGGCCTCCACGATCATGAAAACCGCGTCATAGGCATTGACCGGATAATAATCGGGCAGCTTCGTGAATTCGCCCGGATAGATTCTGACAGCCTTATCGTAGGCCGCTTTGAATTTCTTGCTCTTGGGCGAATCGTCACTCCGGTCCCAGATGGTACCAGAAAATGTTCCTTCCACAGCTTTGCCGCCTAATTCAGGAACCTCCCCCTCCATGATCGGAGCGGTGCTCATGAAGGGCTGGGTCATCCCTTGCCTTCGAGCTTCCGTTATGATGTTTAGAGCGTCGGGGCCCAAGGCTCCCATCCCCACTCCATCCGGGTTCATGGCCTTCAGCTTGGTGATCTGGGCAGCGAATTGGGTGTCATTGGTCTGGAAGGTCACCGGGTCAGTCCCTGTAATGACTTCAACGCCCTCGGCTTTAAAGGCTGCCGGAAGAACCAATGTGCCTACAGACTTGGATACCGCATCCTTGATATCTGTGATAATGGCTACCCTTTTAATGGCGTAACGCTTCTTGAAAGCCTTGACCACGGCACCGGCGACCTTGTCCTCGGTCAGTGTATTTCTAAAAGCATAGGGTCTATTAGCCGCGGAAAGTCCCGGTTTGGATGAGGCCACGCATATCTGGACGATCTTGAGCTTGTTCCCCAGTGGGAAGGTGGCCTCTGCTTCTGAGCTATAATGCGGACCGACAATGGCCAGGGCTTTGCTGTCGGCCACCAATTTACGCACCACATTCACGGCCTCCTGGGGGTTGCTGGCCGTATCCTCGATGTATAGCTTCAGCGGAACCTTGCTCACACCACCGGCCGCATTGACTACATCCACTGCGGCCTGAGCCCCGATGGCTTCCCGCTTGCCCACATTAGCACCATGGCCCGAGATGCAGAACGCTGCCCCGATGCGGATCTCCTTGCCGGCAATGGCCTGAGCGGAGGCCGATGCCTGCCCAAGCAAGGTCAGCCCGACAATACAGAAAAGCACCAGCATGACCATTCTAAGTTTTCTGTCCATGTTTTTCCCTCCTCTTCAGTTTAGTATTTTCAAAGACTAACCCCATAACCACCGAGGATACAGAGGCAATTGAGTGAATAAAAATGGTACCCAATTTCCCCTTT
>CAYQWO010000220.1:4741-6294 GCA_964421095.1 uncultured Syntrophaceae bacterium | reverse complement strand
TCTTAAACCTTTGGTAAGTCTTTCAGCGCTTCCTTGATCTTCTCTTCGGGGTACTCGTAATCCTCCAGTTTCTTCGATAGGAAAGCGTCATAGGCTGAAAGGTCAAAATGGCCGTGGCCGCTGAAGTTGAAGACGATGACCTTCTCCTCTTTTCGCTCCCGGCACTTTAGGGCTTCATCGATGGCTGCCCGGATAGCATGAGCAGTTTCAGGAGCGGGAATGATTCCTTCTGTTTGGGCAAAAAGCATGGCCGCTTGGAAGACCGGATTCTGAGTATAAGCGACCGCCTCCACAATGCCCTGGTCGTACAGCAGGCAAAGGAGCGGAGCATCCCCATGATAGCGCAGGCCACCGGCATGAATCCCCGGAGGAATGAAATTGTGGCCGAGGGTGTACATTTTCACTATGGGAGCAATTTGAGCCGTATCCCCGTAGTCATACTTGTAAACCCCTTTGGTCAAAGTGGGGCAGGCAGTCGGCTCGACGGCGATAAAGCGGATCTTTTTTCCCTGTTTTTTTTCTGGGAAAAAGGGGAAACAGAATCCAGAAAAGTTACTTCCCCCGCCAACGCAGCCGATCAGAATATCTGGATCGACGCCGATCTTTTTTAATTGGGCCTTGGTCTCCAGTCCCACGATGGTCTGATGGAGAATTACGTGGTTGAGCACACTGCCCAGGGAATACCTGCTATCTTCCCTTTTTACGGCGTCCTCAACTGCTTCGCTGATGGCGATGCCCAAGCTTCCCGGAGAATTGGGGTCTTTGGCTAGGATTTTCTTTCCTGATTCGGTTTTATCGCTCGGGCTGGGAGTCACCGCCGCCCCCCAGGTTTCCATGAGCGAGCGTCGGTAGGGTTTCTGGTAGTAGCTGACTTTCACCATGTATACCTGGCATTCCAGGCCGAAAAGATTACACCCGAAAGCCAGGGCGCTCCCCCACTGGCCGGCACCGGTTTCTGTGGTCAGGCGTTTGACGCCTTCCTTTTTATTATAATAGGCTTGGGCGACCGCCGTATTTGGCTTGTGGCTCCCCGGCGGGCTAAGGCTCTCGTTCTTGTAATAAATTCGCGCGGGAGTCTTCAAAGCCTCCTCCAGCCTCTTGGCCCGGCAGAGTGGCGTCGGCCTCCAGAGCTTGTAGATGGAAAGAACCTCTTCCGGGATGTCGATCCACCGCTGCTGGCTGACCTCCTGCTCGATCAGGCCCATGGGAAAAATCGGGGCCAAATCCTGGGGTCCTAAGGGCTGCCCGGTTCCCGGGTGAAGGGGAGAGGACAGGGGTTTGGGAAGGTCAGGCTGGATGTTGTACCATTGGCGGGGCATTTCCTTCTCACTCAGGTTGATTCGTGTCTCTTCCATATTATCTCCTTTTTTTGTTTTCAAAGACGAATCGCAGGATTGTCTTTGTCGTGGTTGAAGACCCAAAATTTTTTGAACGCAAATTCACCTTGTTAGACATAGCGACATTTATTCTGACAGCTTTGTCATGCCGGACCTGATCCGGCATCCAGTTCTTTCCTGGATTCCGGCTTACGCCGGAATGACGGCATGCGCTAT
>CAYQWO010000220.1:0-4641 GCA_964421095.1 uncultured Syntrophaceae bacterium | reverse complement strand
GTATTCTCGATCGTCTCCCGCAGCTTCTCGTTGTTGGTCCCAACTTTCTTCATGGCGTTGGCCACGATGTAGATCGCGTCCCAGGCGTATCCGGAATGAGTGTTGATGGGGAATTGTCGGTCGTACTGATAGACATCCTTATACAGCCGGATGAACTCCAGAATGACTTTCTTCTGAGGGTCAGCATCTGAAAGTTGGGAGGCGACCATCAATTTCGTGGAGGGCATGATATTCCCCTCCGAAGCTTCCCCGGCCAGCTTGATGTAAATCGGGTCCGGCAGACCATGGCACTGGAAAAGAGGGGCTGGAATGGCCAGCTGCTTGACATTCTTGGCCACGATGGACCCCGCTTTCCCGATCGTCCAGCAGATGATGGCCTCGGGTGAGGCTGCCTTGATCTTGATCAATTGGGTGGTCATATCGTTATCCGTAGCCTGGAAAGATTCTCCAATTATGATTCTCAGGCCATAATCCGGAGCCAGCTTTTCCAGCCAATTCTTACCATCTCGGCCGAAACCATCGGCGGAAGTAATAATGGCCATTTTCTGCAATTCCTTCTTTTTTAGGTAATCGTAGGTCTTTTTTACGGCCACCGAGGTTCTCTGAGGAGATTTGAACGTCCACCTAAATGGTGGAACGGTGACCACGGGGTCCCCGCCAACGCACATGAAAGTGGGGACTTTCATCTGCTCAATGATTGGCTTGGCGGCCATCCCCGTGTCAGTCCGAGTTGGGCCGATGATCGCCACTACCTTGTCCGACTCAATGAACTTCTTGGCGATGATGGCTGCCTTAGTAGGATCTCCCTCGTCATCGGCGATCACCAACTCCAGGGGGCGCCCGCTGATCCCCCCTTCTCCGTTGATTTTTTTCACGACCATCTCAGCGACCAGCTTGGTCGGAGTACCGATGGCTGACCCTGCACCAGTGAGGTCGAAAAAAGCTCCCAGCTTGATCGGATCGGCGGCCAGGGCCAACCCCCCAGCGAAAAAAAGCGTGAGAAACAAACCTGCGACTGGCAATCTCTTTTTCATAGCTTTCCCCTCCTTTTTTTAGTAAAAGGGTTCAAGGGGCCAAGGGTTCAAGTGAAATAGCTAAGAACCCTGGAACCCTCGAATCCTTGAACCCTTTCTTTCTATCTTTTATCAAACACCCGCTTCGATTTTCTCTCCGTCCGGGGCAGGCTTTGGAAGTCAACCACCTCTACCTTCCCGCTGACCAGGAGTTTATGGCTGATAAGATATTCCAGATGGCTGGCCAGAGCCCTGTCATCCTTTGAATCTGCACCTTCGGCCCGTTCTATTTTTATGCTCATGTAATCTTTTCCTTCCGCACCGCGCTCCAGGAAGACCTGAAATTCGCTGCCCACCCGGGGCTCTTGGGAAAGCAGATGGTCAATCTGACCCGGATAGATGTTCACTCCCCTGATGATGAACATGTCATCCGAGCGTCCCAGGATTTTATCGTGCCGGGGCAGGATGTTTCCGCAGGAGCATCTGCCGGGAATCAGCCGGGTAAGATCCCGGCTACGGTAGCGTATCAGGGGGGCGGCTTCCTTGCGCAGGGTTGTGACGACCATTTCCCCCACTTCTCCGGGTCTCGGCGGCTCAAGCGTTTCCGGGTTGATGATTTCCAGGATGTAGTAATCCGCCCAATAATGGATCCCTTCATGAGCCGGACATTCCAGTCCGGTTCCCGGGCCGTAAAGTTCGGTCAAACCGGGGATGTCGAATGTATCCTGCGCACCCAGGTACTCTTTTATGTTCCGGCGCATGGCTTCGCTGTGCCGTTCGGCGCCGAAGAAAACCTTGCGCAGGCTGATATTTTCCCGCAATCCCCTCCTCTTGACTTCCTCGGCCATGAGTAGGCCCATGGAGGCCGTGCAGCAGAAGACCGTAGTCTGAAGGTCGACCATGATCTCGCAGTGCATGTCGAGGTTTCCCGGCCCCACGGGGACGGCCATGGCCCCAAAACGCTCACATCCCAGCTGGAAACCGACCCCGGCTGTCCAGAGGCCATAGCCTACGGCAATCTGCACCCTGTCTTCCCGGGTAAGGCCGGCCATTTCATAGCAACGCGCGAACATGTCACTCCAGTCTCGCAGGTCTTTTTCCGTGTAGCAGAGGATTTTTCTTTTTCCGGTCGTCCCGGAGGAAGCATGGATGCGGACAACCCGTTCGAGAGGGACTGAGAGAAGGGGAAACGGATAGCCTTGTCGCAGGTCTTCCGCGGTGGTGAAAGGAAGTTTCGGCAAATCCTCCAGGTGGACAATGTCCCGCGGATGGACTCCGGCTTCCTTGAACTTCTGGCGGTAGAGGGTTGACCCTTCGAAAGCATGCTTCACGGACCACTTCAAGCCTTCTAACTGTAACTGTCTCAATGCCTCATCCGTTTTGACAGCTGGCATGAATGTTTTTATCATGAAGGATTTCCTCCGAATTTCAAATACCCATTAGCGTTCAGCCCCGCCAAGGGCGGGGTCAGCTTTCAGCGAAGGTCGCGTTCAACCATAAGAGATCAGCTTTCAATTAAGCAAATTCATTCTCTGTAACTTGCAGCGCAAAATCTTTGCAGACCCGACTGATGTAGTTTTTTTATTTTGCTGATTGCTGATTGCTGATCGCTGATCGCTTTTTTAATTCCACCTCCACTCTCAGGCCCAGGGCCCTGCGGAGGGCCAATTGGGTGGCTTCCTGAAGGGCGATCTTTCTTTCCTCTTTCCCTTCCAGAATTTCCGCCGTGGCTTCCACGCGCACTTTCAGCTGGTCCTTCATCCCACGTTTTTCGGCCACGACCAGGCAGTAGGCCGGCCCGATCCCCTCGATGCTGGCCAGCACCTCCTGGATCTTCTCCGGGAAAACGTTGATTCCCCGGACGGAAATCATCTTGTCCGTTCTCTTGAGCACTCTGTCCATTCGGGCCATTGTCCGGCCGCAGGCACAGCGTTCAGTGTGGAGGGAGGTTACATCACTCGTCCGGTAGCGCAACAGGGGATAGGCGCTCGTCGTCAGGGTCGTGAGGACCAGCTCTCCCTCCTGGCCGCCATCCAGAACCTGTCCGGTGAGCGGGTCGATGACCTCCGGGAAGAAGTGATCTTCGAAAATATGCAGGCCGGCCCTGGCCAGGCATTCACCGGCCACACCGGGTTCAACCAACTCCATGACTCCGTAAATGTCATACGCCTTGATTCCCAGGTTCTCTTCGATGACTTTGCGGACGCCTTCCGGCCAGGGCTCGGCCCCGAAAAGGCCGATTTTCAAGGAAAGCGTCTGCGGGTCAATCCCTTTCTTTCTCATAGTTTCCATGATGTGCAGGGCAAAGGAGGGGGTAGAAGCCAGCGCAGTGCTGCGGAAGTCCCGCATAATCCGAATCTGAACCTCGGCGGAGGCGATGGAGGTCGGGACAACGGCCGCTCCGATGAGTTCGGCACTCTGATTGAACCGGATCGCCCCCAGGAAGAGGCCGTAGTTGAAAGCGACCTGGATGATGTCGTGCTCCGTAATGCCCACGCCGACCATGATCCGGGCCACCAGCTCCCGCCAGATCTTTAGATCCTCCCGCGTATAGCCGATGACGATAGGATTTCCGTAAAGGCCCAGCGGAAACTGCAGGCATACTACATCCCGCAGCGGGACCGCAAACATTCCGTAGGGGTAATTATCCATCAGGTCTTTGCGGGTAGTAAAAGGAATCCTTTTTAGGTCTTCCAGGGACTTGATATCATCCGGATTCAAGCCGACCTCATCGAATTTTCGCCGGTAAAAATCTACATTGGAGTAAGCCTGGTTGACCACGATCTGCAGCCGCTCATTCTGCAGCTCCAGCAGCTCTTCGCGCTCCATGGTCTCTACGTCCGGTTTGAATACGGGCATGCTGGCCTCCTGCCTACCTTTCCCATTTCTCCCGATAATCCTTGCCCAGAAAGGCTCTTTTGACTTCCTCGTTGACCAGGAGCTCCATCCCTGTGCCGGTCAGGATGATCCGACCCGTATCCAGAACATAGGCCCGGTGCGAGATTCTTAAGGCTTCCTTGGCATTCTGTTCGACGAGCAGGATCGTCGTCCCCTGGCCGTTGAGTGAGTGAATGATGCGGAAGATCTCCGAGACAATCGTGGGAGCCAGGCCCAGGGAAGGCTCGTCGAGCATGAGCAATTTGGGCTGGCCCATCAGCGCTTTTCCCAGGGCCAGCATCTGTCGTTCTCCGCCGGATAGCGTGCCGGCCGGCTGGTCTCTTCGGTCCCGCAGAATGGGAAAGAGTTGGAAAATACCCTCTATTTCTTGTCGCAATGTGCCTTTATCCTGACGGCGGAGATAAGCGCCGAGCTCCAGATTTTCCATAACGGTGAGGGGGTTGAAAACCTTGTCGGTCTCGGGCACCTGGATTACGCCCAAGGCGACGATCTTTTCCGGCTTCCACCCCCGGGTCTCTATATCCATGAAGGTCTTGCTCCCATTTCGGGATGGGTGCAGCCCCGAGATGACGTTCAGCAAAGTTGTCTTTCCTGCCCCATTGGCCCCGATCAGGGAGACGATCTCCCCGGCCCCGACGTGGAGCGACACGTGCCGCAGGACCTGGATCCTTCCGAAAAAAGCGTCGATGTTTTTAATTTTTAACATAAAGAATCATAAGCCACAGAGGTC
>CAYQWO010000219.1:0-6314 GCA_964421095.1 uncultured Syntrophaceae bacterium | reverse complement strand
GTCTGGCCAGGCAACCGGGAGGGAAACGGGGGATTCAGAAAAACCTCGCTGACGCCCGATTTAACTTAAGGGGTTCAAGGGGCCAAGGATTCGAGGGGTCAAGCGAAATGCCTTTAAAAAACAACCTCGAATCCTTGAACCCATGAATCCTCGAACCCTATTTAGCAGCTCTAATACAGGAGGTTTGAATGGGTTTAAAGGATGAAATCCTCCGGATCGCCCAAAAAGCGAAAGAAGCCAGCCATGGGCTGGCCAACCTTCCCACCTCCACCAAGAATGCGGCCCTGGAAGGAATGGCCGAAGCTTTGACGCAGTCCAGCGCTGAATTGAAGAAAGCCAACGCGGTCGATCTGGCTGCGGCCCGAAAGGCAGGGCTTTCCGCAGCCATGATCGACCGCCTGAACCTTTCCGACAGTACCCTGCGGGGGATGGCCGAAAGCCTGAAAGCAGTGGCTCTCCTCCCCGATCCGGTCGGGGAAGTGGCCAAGATGTGGAGCCGGCCCAACGGCCTGTGGGTGGGAAAGATGCGCATTCCTCTGGGGGTGATCGGCATTATCTATGAGTCCCGTCCCAATGTTACTTCCGATGCGGCCGGCCTCTGCCTGAAGGCGGGAAACGCCGTCATCCTGCGGGGAGGCTCTGAGGCCATTCACTCCAACCTGGCGATCGCTGAAGTTCTCCAGAAGGTTGGCCAGCAGCATGGAGTCCCCGCTGGAGCCATCCAGGTTATCCCCACCACCTCCCGTCAGGCTGTGGAGGAGATGCTCCAGTTGGAAGAATACATCGACGTCATCATCCCCAGAGGGGGGGAAGATTTGATCCGTTTTGTCGTCTCTCGCTCCAAAATCCCGGTAATCAAACATTACAAAGGTGTCTGCCATGTTTTCGTGGATGCTTCGGCCGACCTAAACATGGCGCGGACGATCTGTTTCAACGCCAAGGTCCAGCGCCCGGGCGTCTGCAACGCCATGGAGACGCTATTGGTGCACCGCCAGATCGCTCCCCAATTTCTCCCGCGAATGGCCGAAAAATTCAGAGCCGCCGGCGTGGAGCTTCGGGGATGCCCGGAAACCCGGCGCCTTTTGAAATTTGCCAAAGCCGCCAAAGAGGAAGACTGGTTCGCCGAGTACCTGGATTTGATCCTGGCCGTGCGGGTGGTGGGCGGGCTGGATGAGGCGATTGCGCATATCGTTCGCTATGGCTCCTCTCATACAGATTCCATCGTCACGCAGGATTACGCCAACGCCCAAAGATTTCTCAGAGAAGTTCCGTCGGCGACGGTTTTGGTGAATGCTTCCACGCGCTTCAGCGATGGGTTCGAATTGGGCCTGGGAGCCGAAATTGGCATCAGCACCACCAAGCTTCATGCCTTCGGTCCCATGGGGGTCGAGGACCTGACCACTTCCAAATTCATCGTATACGGCTCCGGGCAGATCCGTACATGAAGAAGATCGGCCTTTTCGGAGGGACCTTCAATCCCATTCATCTGGGCCATCTGCGGTCCGCCGAGGAAATCTGTGAATCCTTCGAACTGGACCGACTGATCTTCATCCCGGCCTCTTATCCACCCCATAAGGATAAAGGCGATATCCTTCCCGCCTCCTGGCGTGTGGAGATGGTGCGGCTGGCGATTGCCGACAATCCCCGTTTTGCTCTCTCCGAAGTGGAGTTGCGGCGGCCGGGAAAGTCTTACTCCGTGGAAACCATCACCCATTTCCGGCAGCAATTTGGGCCAGGGGGCGAACTTTTCTTTATCCTCGGCCTGGATGCTTTCCTGGAAATAAACACCTGGAAGGATTACGCGGCCCTCTTTGCCCTTTGCCATTTCATCGTCATGACCCGGCCGGGGTTCGAAAAAAATTTTACTCCGGAGCATCTGCCCGTTGAAATGGCCGGAGATTTTTGCTATGATGCGGCAAAAGGCGGGTACGCCCATCGTGCCGGTTTTTCCGTCTTTCCGAAGGAGATCACCGCCCTGGACATTTCTTCGACAAAGATCCGGGAGAATATCCGGAAGCACCGTTCAGTGAAGTACCTTCTGCCCGAGCCGGTTGCAGCCTATATATTCCAGAATAACCTTTATCGTACAAAGGAGACCCAAGCGGAAGGTTGACTCCCCGAAGCTCCAAAGAAAAAGCTTTCTTCTGTGCCCGAGCGGCAATGGACCACAAGGCCATCGATTTGGCCATCCTGGAGGTAAAAAACCTCTCCTCTTTCACGGACTATTTTGTGATTTCCAGCGGAAATTCTGACCGCCAGGTTCAGGCCATCGCCTCCCACATCGAAGAAAAACTCGGCAAGCAGGGCCTTCACCCTTTAGGCATCGAAGGAAAACGCGAAGGGCGCTGGGTTCTTCTGGATTACGGAGACGTCGTCATCCACATTTTCTACCATCCGATCCGCGATTTCTACGACCTGGAGAGGCTCTGGTCCGACGCCCCGAGGGTCGAACTGCCGCCTGCCCGCAAGCCTCGAAAACCTCGGTCCCGGGTTTAAAATTGCGACTGACTATTGTCTCCGTCGGCAAGGCGTCAGAACCTTTCATCCAGGAAGGCTGTGCGGTTTATGCCGACAGAATCCGCAGGTATGCGGCCCTCAACCTGATCGTCGTCCCCGAGGAAAAAATCTCTTCCAGAGGGAAGCAGGAATACATCGTGCAGCAGGAGGGACGGAGGATCCAGCAAAAACTCCGCCCCGGGGTTTTTACCGTGGTGGTGGACGAGGGGGGGAAGTCTCTCTCTTCCCAAGCTTTTGCTCGTTCTTTGGAAACATGGAGCTGCTCGGGCCTCAAAGAAGTGGCTTTTATTCTCGGCGGCCCATATGGATTGGAGGAATCGTTGAAGGAAAAGGCTGACTTTCGGCTCTCCCTTTCCTCCATGACCTTGACCCACGGTTTGGCCAGAATGCTGCTCCTGGAGCAGATTTACCGGGCTTTCACCCTCCTGCGAGGAATGCCGTATCACAAATGACCCCCTTCTGGCAGGCCCTGATCGATTTTCTCTTCCCGCCCAAATGCCTCCTCTGCGGTGAAAGCTTGGGGGAATTACCCGATGATCACCCTTGTCCTCTTTGTTTCTCCCGAATAAAGTTTTTTTCCCACCCCCGTTGCCCCCGCTGTGGGTTGGGCTTCGGGGATACGCCCGGAGAGGACCACCTTTGCTCCCCATGTCTCACGGAGGAGCGTTACTTCACAAGGGCCAGAGCCATCGGCCCTTACGAAGGCCTGATGGTGGAAGCCATCTCGCGCTTCAAGTATCAGGGTTCTTCCCGCTTGGCCAAGCCGCTGGGCACTCTGCTGGCTGAATATAAAGACCCGGATTTCCCCTTTTCCGATTTCGAACTCGTCCTCTGCGTTCCGCTTCATCCCCACCGCCTCCGCCAGCGGGGATTCAATCAATCGCTTCTGCTGGCCCGCCGGGTCAGCCGCGCGCACTCCCTGCCCCTGGATTTCACTGCCCTCCAGCGCACCCGCCATACCCAGCCCCAGACTCAGCTCTCGGGCTCTGAACGGCACAAAAATATCCGCGGCGCCTTCGAGGTGCGCAGACCTGAGCTAATCGCCGAAAAACAAATCTTACTCATTGACGACGTCTTCACCACCGGGGCGACAGTACAGGAGTGCGCGAAGGTCTTGTTGAAAGCGGGAGCAAAGCAGGTAGACGTGCTGACCTTAGCCCGAGCCTTATAAAAATCCCCACCCCATCTTGCCCTAAATTTTGAAAAATGGCGTTTAATTTCGAGGGTTATTTTACCGATGCTATTAATAAATTTGTTTAATCCCCCAGGGAGCCGATGAATTTTTCTATCCCCTTGAAATCATTTCAGAAAAAATTATGAAAATTGCACCCTGAATGGGTCTTTTGAAGGATATTACTGAATGGGGGAAAATGGAGATGAGCTTGGAGACTCGAGTATCCTTTGAAAGAATTATAACGAACATATTGACTCAGTTCGTCGATCTGGAATCCAAGGAAGTGGACGAAAGAATCAATGATGCCTTGCAAGCCATCGGAGAGAATACGGGTGCAGACCGTGGCTATATCTACCTACTCCGCAATGATGATCAAAGCTTTACCCGGACCCATGTGTGGTGTTCCGATAAATTCAAATCGGGGGTGGACCTGCCGGGAACTTTTCCGCTGGAAAACTTCCCCTGGATGGAGAGGCTGAAAAAAGGGCAGACCGTATATATTCCCCAGCTGGCCCAACTTCCCCCTGGGGCGAAGGATGAGAAAAAAATCCGGCAACAATGCCAGCCGGTCGTCCTGGTCCCTATGGTATATGGAAAAATCCTTAGAGGATTTCTGGGGTTTGATACGGCGCGCGGGGAAAAAACCTGGTCGCCGGAAGTCATTGAGCTGCTCAAAACTGTAGGGAAAATTTTCATCAACGTCCTGGAACGCCGGCAGATGGAAGGTGAGCTGCAAAAATCCGAAGAAAAATACCGGAATCTGGTGGAGAACATTAACGAGGTGATTTTATCCTTGGATACTCAGGGGCGTTTCACATACGTCAGCCCAGTGATGCAGCAGGTGGCCCTGTACACGGCTGAGGAAATGATAGGGCGGCCCTTCAGCCGCTTCGTCTACAGGGAAGATTTACCCGAGTTCTTTGTCTACCTGAAAAATACCCTGGCCGGCCATTTGCAGCCGCATGAATTTCGCATAGTGAATAAACCAGGAAATATTGTTCATGTGCGCCTTTCCATCCGCCGGGTGCTGGAGGGCGACAACCCAGTGAGCTTGACCGGGTTGCTGAGCGATATCACCGACCAGAGGTTGGCAGAGGTGTTGGTCGATCGGGCCGAAGCCAAATACCGGAGCATCTTTGCCAATGCGGTGGAAGGAATTTTTCAGAGCACACCAAATGGCCAATTCATCGTGGCCAATCCGGCCTGCGCGCGCCTATTGGGTTATGCCTCTGCGGAAGAATTGCTTATCCAGGGGCCTGATGAACAGAGGGGACACTTTGTGGAGCCCGGCCGTTACAAGGAGTTCCAAAATTTATTGGAAGACCACGGCGCCGTCCAGGGATATGAAGTTCAGATGTATCGGCAGGATGGAAACAAAATATGGGTTTCCATAAACGCGCGGGCGGTTCGTAACCCTCGCGGCGAGTTACTTTCTTATGAAGGGACGATCCAAGATATCACCGAGCGGAAAAGGACAGAGGACCAGATACAGTATTTGAGCTTCTATGATAAGTTAACCGGTCTGTATAACCGCGCATACTTCGAGGAGGAATTAAATCGTTTGGATACGGAGAGGCAGTTGCCCATCAGCATAATCATGGGAGATATCAACGGTCTAAAACTGATTAACGATGCCTTCGGCCATCAAGAAGGGGACAAGGTCTTGAGCCAGGTGGCCAAGATCCTGAGGGAATCTTGCCGGAAAGAAGATGTGATCGCCCGTTGGGGTGGAGATGAATTTACCATCTTCTTGCCAAAAATGGGTGACAATGTGACCTCAGAGGTCATCGAGCGAATAAAAATTGGCTGCAGCGGAGCCAGCCAGGGGGCGGTGAAATTCAGCATTGCCCTCGGTGCTGGAACTAAAGATCACCCTGCTCAGGATATCCAAGGAATATTAAAAGAAGCTGAAGAAAGAATGTACAGGAATAAGCTCTTAGAGAGTAAAAGCGTACGTAACTCCATCATTTCTTCCCTGCGGAGAACCCTTTATGAGAAAAGCCATGAAACGGAAGAACATACCCGTCGCCTGCAGCAATTGTCCCTACAATTTGGCCTTGCCCTTGGCTTATCGGATGGCCAACTGAATGAATTGGCGCTCCTGGCCACTCTCCATGATATAGGCAAGATCGTCATCCCGGAAGGAATCATCCTCGAACCGGGCAATTTATCTCAGGAAGAATGGGAGTTAATTTGGAAGCATCCGGAGGTCGGGTATCGTATCGCCAAATCATCTCCGGAACTGGCCCCGATTTCCGAAGCCATTCTATCCCACCACGAATGGTGGGATGGGAGTGGATATCCCAGGGGGCTGGAAGGGGAAGATATTCCGCTTATCTCCCGCATGATCGCGATTGTGGATGCTTATGATGCCATGACTCAAGGACGGCCATATAAGAAAGCATTGAGCCGAGAAGAAACTTTGCAAGAGCTGCAAAAAAGGGCCGGAAGTCAATTCGATCCAAACCTTATCGGTATGTTCACTAAACTAATAGAGAGATTATCCTTAGATAGTATGGGAAGGATCAATATCAACGGCTCCTTGCAGATTTAGTCGCCGGCTCGTGAATCCACCCCTCCCAGGAGAAGATTCAGATTTTCTCCTTTCCCAATACTCCCGCCG
>CAYQWO010000218.1:4685-6337 GCA_964421095.1 uncultured Syntrophaceae bacterium | reverse complement strand
AGAGCCCCACCCAGGCCCGCCAGCCAGGCTCCAATGGTAAAAACCAACGTAAAAAGCGCGTTTACGTTTACCCCCAGGGAGCCGAGCATCTCCCGATCCAGGGCGGCCGCGCGGATGATCCTTCCCCAGCGGGTACGGTGGAGGATGAACCAGAAGAGAAGGGCAATCCCCGGCCCGAGGATGATGACGAAGATATTGTATTCGGGAAAATACTGATCCAGGATCGGAACCGCCCCTTTGAGGATGGCGGGGCGAGACACGGAAAGCTGCCCGGTCCCCCAGATGATTTTGGCAAAATCGCTAATTAACAGAACGAGGGCGTAGGTAAAGAGCAGTTGATTCAGCTCCTCGCGAATATAAAGGCGGCGGAGGAATAATCTCTCGATCACGCCTCCGATCACGGCTACGGAAAGAGAGCCGAAGATCACGGCCCACCAGAACTGGCCGGGGGCATTGATGAACTGCGAAACGAATTGATAGGTGATATAGGCTCCCAGCATATACAAGGAGCCATGGGCGAAATTCAGGATTCCGAGGATCCCGAAAATCAACGAGAGGCCGGACGCGATCAAGAAAAGGAACATCGCATAGGTTAGGCCACTCAGAGACTGGATCAGGAGGAAAGACGGATCAGGCATGAAAGGCTGAACCCCAGCAACGCCGGGCGCAGAGCGCATAGCGATAGGCAATATCCTCAGCTTTTCTTGCTGTGCGCCCTGCCCCTCATCCGATTTTAATCCATCAGATTATCCGCGGGAATGTACTCCACCGGCCGCAGGATGGGGAATGGATATTCGGGTACCTTGGCCGTTGTCCCCCAGAACTGGCCCCGGTTGGCCTGGTGATCTTTGGCCCGCATGGTTTGTTTCCCGATGGGAGTATTAATGGTTAATCCTTCCAGGGCCTTGATCACTTTCATCGTGTCGGTAGACTTGGCCTTCTTAATCGCCTCCGCCAGAAACTGCATGGCGATATACCCGGTAATGGCCCAGCTGGGCGCGTAATCCTGCTTGGTGTAGGCCTTCAGGCGCTCTACGTAGGCTTTATGTTCCGGCGTGTCCGGGTAATAGAAAAGATCATAGGCATTGGTCGTGATTCCCAGCGGGAGGTCGTCCTTCAGGGAGATGGCTGTTTCGGGAGACCCCGCCTCGCCAGCGGACACGACCTTCACCTTTTCAAAAAATCCGTAGGGCTTGGCCTGCTTGGCAAAATTTACAAAATCGCCACCCCACAGGGAGAAAAAGGCGGCCTCCGGCTTGGCCGCCAGGGCGGCGGTGATGAAGGGGGTAAAATCGGGCTCGCCCAGTTTTGGCCATCCCTGACCGACGATCTCCACCTCGGGTTTAATTTTCTTGATCCATTCTACGAAAGCTTTGGTCACCATCTGCCCAAACTCATAATCGGGGCCGATGGTGTAGACCCGTTTCCAGGGATTCTTGGCCAGAAAAACCGCCGCACTCCTCCCCTCAGTGTTCGTGTTGGCGGCGGCCCTGAACACATAGGGATGGAGCTTCCCTGGTTCGGTCATGGCCGTAGTTTTGGAGATCGGGGCAATGTAGAGAATCTTCTCAGTCTTGGCTACTTCCGACAGAGCTAGCCCTTGGGACGCGGTCAGGCCTCCCACCAAGAAGTGGACATTCTCTTTTAAAATG
>CAYQWO010000218.1:0-4675 GCA_964421095.1 uncultured Syntrophaceae bacterium | reverse complement strand
TTCCTCGGGAGTGTTGCCGCAGTCGCGAATGATCAGTTGGATCGGCCTTCCCAGGACTCCCCCTTTCGCGTTGAGCTCTTTCACGAACATTTCCGCTCCCACGGAGGACGGCTGACCGAAAAGGGCTCCGCCCCCTGATAGGATCATGGGAAAACCGACCAGGATCGGCTTCTTCTGGGCATCAGCAACTTGCGGGAACAAGAAAGCCACGGTTGCCAAACTGAGAACCATCCAGAGCATCAAAGAGCGTCGCATATTTTTCCTCCTTTCAAAGAAATTATTCGCCTCTCGGGCTTGTCCAGAAGGCTTCTACCTCTAACCATCCCTCCTTTCTGTTCTGGCTTTTACCCAATACCCTTTTTCTCGCTAACCCCGCTTCTTTAAAAAATTTGAGGTGGAATCTTTGAGCAGGTTGGCATGGGTCCGGTCTGCTTTACGGGGTTAGTGTATTTCTAATGGGGAACCCTGTCAAGGGCTTTTCTGGACTTGCCCGCCCGGACTGTTCAATTCATATTGACTTAGCCCAAGCGAAGTTTTCTATCATTAATTTGTAAAGAATCCAGAGCGCTCGCCGATATTTTTGACGGGAGAAGATTTCTCCTTGCCATTGCCCTACCGGGTATGATATATTCTCGCGAACCTCTAAAAGGAGATGACTATGAAAAAGAGTAGCTGGATCGGATGTCTCATATCTCTGGTTTTTCTCTGGCCTTGTTTCTCTTGGGCGCAAGTGGGTGAGAAATACACAGTCGAACTTGAGGGCCGTATGTGGAATGCTAAATTAGATTCCACCGTAAAAGTTGTGCAGAATGGGATCGGAACGGATACGAAATTAGTGGATGACTTAGGGTTTGACGAGCGAAAGAATTTTTTCCAGGCGCGTTTACAAGTTAAATTTTTCAAGAAGCATAAATTTAACCTGGAATACATCCCCCTTAAATGGGATGGGGACAAGGTCGTTACTAGGACGATTGAATTTTCCGGGGAAAAGTATACAGTGGGCACAAGGGTTCAGTCCAGCCTGGACCTCAAATTCCTCAAGGGGGGCTATGAATATGATTTCCTTGTGGGAAAGTTGGGATTCCTCGGAGGAACCCTGGATGTGCTGGTGGCAAACGCCAGCGTACAACTGAAGGCGCCCGCCTTGGGCATCGACCAGAAAGAAGATAAGACTGTGCCCATCCCCATGATCGGCCTCATCGGCCGCATTTACCCCATCCAATGGGTTAATTTGACCGCCAAAGCCTCGGGTCTTCCCCTTGGATCATATGGATCCGTCTTCGATGCGGAGGTTAGTCTCAATATTAACCCGATCAAATACCTGGGCATCTCTGGAGGCTACCGGTATTTCTCAACCAACCTGAAATATAACGATAATTCCTTAGATTACAAGCTCGACGGCCCATTCCTGGCTCTGGCCATCCGTTTCTAACCCTCTTTCCGAGGAGAGCGGCTTTTTCCCTTGCCGCTCTCCCTGAGGCCTTTTAACCGATATTCCGCCAAAATTTTTTCTCCTGGCTCCGCCTCGACTTCGTAAAGAGACTGTACGAATGAAGAGTTCAAAACCAACGATGAGGTGAAAGACCGATACTTGGCATTGAGCGCGGTGGCCAAAGAGCTGAGTGAGCAAAATTGAGGAATATTCCCTCGGCGGGAAAAACCCGGAAAGGAGCTTACCAACATGATGAAGGCGGCGAAGGATTCTTTGGACCTGGGAATCGTTGTCAGTGACATTAAGGCCAGCCTGCATTTCTACCAGGATATCCTGGGATTGGAGTTTGTGGGAATTACCCCGGTTTGGTTCGGAAGCATGCACCGGCTACGCTTCGGCACCAGCGACTTTAAACTTATCGAACCTCAAAAGGTGCCCCCCAAGGGCGCCATCGGCCTGGAAAATCAAGTGGGCTTTCGCTATGTGACTTTCCAGGTCAAAAGCCTTTCTGAGCTGTGTGCGGAAATCAAGGGCAAAGGAGTTGAGTTCACTTTGCCGGAAAAGGAAATCCGTCCCGGGGTGCGCATCGCCATGGTCAAGGACCCGGACGGAAACATCGTGGAATTCGTCCAGCGCAGCTAAAGCGCCCAGCTTTTTTTCCGCTGTGCTCTTTACCCAGGAACTCTAACCCAGGAGCTCTTCGCAAGAGTATCATGGGAAAACTGTTATTCTGGTGGATGACGGCCTGGCCTCGGGTTTTACGATGATGGAAGCGGCGAGGTTTATAACTTAAATATAAGAACCTTCTTTCCCTTTGCCGTGGCCGATGCCTATGAAAACTGGTATGACCTGACGGATCAAGAGGTTATTTTTCTACTGGAGGACCTGCCCCTAGCCGTTCAGATCAATTCTGTCAAATCCGGGTCGAAGAAATGACCTTGCCCTGGGGAATGTTTCCTCGATCGCCTGCCTCAAAAGCTCGAGAAAGGAGATTATTGGGTTCTCTTTTGTAAATGAAAATTGTAAAATGGCCCTCAAAATTACCCTTTTGGAGGAAATTACGGAAATGGGAAAACCCATGCGCAAAGTGGCCATTGTCGGAGGGGCCACGACGAAGATGAAAGCCCGGCGCCTGGACAAGACCTATTTTGAACTGGCCTATGAGGGCGTCAAAGAGGCTCTGGCTCATGCCCGCCTGACCAAGGAGGACATTGAATCCTGTGTGTACGGAATTTATAACGATCTTTTCGAAAGGCAGTTCATGCCGGATTTCTTCGTCCATGATTACCTGGGCATGGGGCTTAAGCCCGGGGTGCGAGTGACCACCGGCGGGGCCACGGGTGGGTCAGCGATCCGCGAAGGGTTCTGTCAAGTGGCCTCCGGCCTGTATGATTTGGTTCTCGTTGCCGGATGTGAGAAATGCAGCGACTGTTTTAACTACGAGGTAGGCAAAGAAAGTCCGGAGCTCCTGCAGGTGCTGCGCTATGCCGCGGATATGACCTGGGAAAGTCCGACGGGTAGAACCGCCGCCACAGTTTTTGCCCTGCCCATCGTCGCTCATCAGGAGCTCTACGGGGGTCAGCCGACTGAAGAGCAGATGGCCAAAGTCTCAGTCAAAAACCACTGGCATGCTACGAAAAACCCCAAAGCCCACAGCCCCATGACCCTGACGGTGGAGCAGGTGTTGAAATCCCCGATGATCTGTTACCCTTTTAAATTCTACGACAACTGCCTCTATTCCGAAGGGGCCGCGGCGCTCATCCTGGCCAGCGAAGAGAAAGCCAGGGAGATCACGGACAAGCCAGTCTGGATTACCGGGATCGGAGCTTCCCTCGATTATGCCTCCATGGGAAACCGATACATGGATGACCCCAAGGGCGTGGCTGAGTTTCGCTCCAGCATCGTGGCTGCCAGAGTGGCCTATGAAATGGCCGGAATCAAGAACCCGCGCCGAGAAATCAGCTTTGCTGAGCTCCATGATGCCTTCACCGGTACAGAAATCATGGCCTATGAAGACTGCGGTTTCTGCGCCAAGGGAGAGGGCGGTCGCCGGGTGGATGAAGGTGTCGTCTGGCTGGGCGGAGAACTCCCCGTAAACCCGAGCGGCGGGCTCCTGGGCATGGGCCATCCCGTGGGCGCCACCGGAATCATGCAAACGGTGGAGGCCATGCTGCAACTTCGCGATGAAGCGGCCGAGAGACAAGTGAAGAATGCGCGGCGGGGATTGGTGCAATCCATCGGAGCCGTCGGCTGCGCCTGGACAGTGGCTCTTGTGCTGGAGAGAGGAGAGTGAAAATGGATCGATCTGCAGCCCAAAAATGGTACGAGCGCAACGGAGCCCGCATCGGTGTTTCCGCGGAGAAGATGCGCCGGGTTTACGAGCGGGAGCTCGAAAATTGGAAGAGCATCGGGGAGCCTCTGGAATACCCCGATAAGATTGAAATTTTCTACAAATATGCCTACGGGGGCCAATCTCGTTTCTTCCGGGAACTGCGAGAGAACAAAGCCCTATATGGCGCCAAATGCCCCAAATGCGACAAGGTCTTCTGCCCGCCCCGGGCTGATTGCAACCGCTGCTATGAAAAGACAGAATGGGTGCGGCTTTCTGGGGAGGGAACGGTGGTCACCTGCTGCTCCGTCCACTTCACCAATTCTTCTTTCATCAAGAAGATTCCCTTCATCTGCGCGCTGGTCCGGCTGGACGGGACCGATTTCCTTACGATCAGCAACATCGAAATGGATGATATCTCTCGGGCAAAACCGGGGATGCGGGTGCGGGCCGTGTTCCGCGATGAACGCGACGGGGCAATTACAGATTTTTATTTTGAACCCTGTCCATAAATGCCTTGACAAAATTTTGGGCAATGCAATATTAAAGAAAACCTTCAAACCAAAAAAATCTCTGCCCTGGAAAGGAGGATAAGATGAACGGTATAGAACGTGATGTGGGTAGCCGGATCAGGCGAGGGCTTATCGTTATCATCGTAGGGATTATCATTTGGTACTCCCCCGTGCCGACAGGAGTCAAACCAGAAGCCTGGCACCTCCTGGCCATTTTCGTGGCCACCATTGTCGGGCTCGTCCTGACTCCCATTCCCATGGGAGCGGTGGTTATCCTGGGGGTGATGATGACCGGCCTGACTGGAATTCTCAAAATCGGCCAGGTGCTCTCCGGGTTCGCCAACAGTACGGTATGGCTGATCGTAGCCGCTTTTTTGATTGCCCGGGGGTTCATCATCACCG
>CAYQWO010000217.1:0-6394 GCA_964421095.1 uncultured Syntrophaceae bacterium | reverse complement strand
TCGCGCTTCGCCCTGTACACCATGCGGTGCAGGGCTTCGCTTGCCCGGAATGACGATTTGCTCTTGTTTTAAAGAGTCTTGAAAGAGGCTCTCTTGTTGTTCTTAGACTGAAATTTATGTAAGGAGGAATTGAGGATGCCGGAAATCGAGCTGGGAGGGAAAACTTACCAAGTTGATGAGGATGGGTTCCTTCAGGAGCTGGACAAGTGGAGCGAAGGATTTGCCCGGTCCTATGCCAAAGAAGAGGGAATTGAAGGACCTTTGACCGAAGAACACTGGAAGGTGATCAACTATCTGAGAAATTATTACCAGCAGTTCGGCATCGCGCCGATGATCCGGAAGCTTTGCAAGGAGACCGGGTTCGATCTGAAAAAGATCTACCAGCTTTTCCCTTCGGGTCCGGCCAAAGGCGCCTGCAAGCTTGCTGGCCTGGCCAAACCCACGGGGTGCGTCTGAAATCGCCATCTGTTCGAGAATTGGAGGCGGGGAATTCCCCGCCTCTTCCTTATCCAGAGCGAATGGGTTTGATCTGCGGCAAGCGTTTCCCACTGGGAGAATAAGGGGTATTTTTCTACCTTGGGCGTAAAAAACCTTCTTTTGCAGAATCGATCGGCCATTGTGCAAAAATGGTTTGACCGGATCGTAAAAACCTACCCCGCCAACAGCCAGAAATTCATAAAGCAACAGAAGGATCGATTTGCCAACCCGGTGGGTTCCATCATCCTCCAGGGAATCGAGGGCTTGTATGAAGAGCTGCTCCGGGAGATGGATTCTGAAAAGGTTATAAAATATCTCGATCCGGTGATGCGGATCCAGGCTGTTCAGGGTTTTTCGCCCTCTGAGGCTCTTTCTTTCATCCCCTCGCTCAAAAATATCGTAAGAGAGGAATTGAGAAAAAAGATCCAGGAGAGACGGCTCTTGGAAGAGCTTGGCGAGTTCGAATCCAAAATAGACCGGCTCACCCTTCTGGCCTTCGACAGCTACATGAAATGCCGGGAGAAGATTTACGAGATCAGATTGGGGGAGTTGCGGAAGCGGGCCCGCGATTAAAATCCCCCCTTCCCCCCTTTTGCAAAGGGGGGTTGGGGGGATTTGAAGGTTATTTTGTAAACAAGAAGAGGGAGAAAAGACCATGAACCTCGGGTTTGCCCTTTTGGTGGTGGCCATGCTGGTTTTGGTTGCCCTTCTGGGGGTGGGCCTCGCCGGGCTGTACAACATTTTTGGGGTGGTCATTCCCTATGCCGCCTTTGTGACCTTCCTGGCTGGCTTTGTCTATCGCGTTTTGAGATGGGGCAAGGCACCGGTTCCTTTCCGCATCCCCACAACCTGCGGGCAGCAGAAGTCCCTTCCATGGATCAAGGCCAACCGTCTCGACAGCCCGCAAAATACAGCCGACCTCGTGGGCCGGATGGCCCTGGAGATTTTCCTTTTCCGTTCCCTTTTCCGGAATACAAAGGTGGAATTAAGAGGAGAGAGACCGCTTTATGGGGGAGCGAAGTGGCTCTGGCTGGCCGGGCTGGTTTTTCACTGGTCCTTTTTCTTTATTCTCCTCCGGCATCTGCGGTTCTTCTTCGAGCCGGTCCCCGGGCTGGTGAATATGCTGGCCGCCCTCGACGGTTTTTTTGAAATCGGAGTACCGGCCCTTTATCTTACCGATGTGGCCCTCTTGCTCGGCGTCTCTTACCTTTTTTTACGAAGAGTGCTCATCCCGCAGGTCCGTTACATCTCCCTTCCCTCAGACTATTTTCCCCTCTTTCTAATTCTGGGCGTGGCCGTATCCGGTGTTCTCACGCGCTATTTCTACAGGGTGGATCTTTTGGGGGTGAAGGAGCTTTGCCTGGGCTGGATACGTTTTCAACCGGTCGTCCCCGGGGGGATCGGACTTTCTTTCTACGTCCATCTTTTTCTCGTCAGCGTGCTTCTGGCCTACCTTCCCCTGAGCAAACTGATGCATATGGGAGGAGTCTTCCTGAGCCCCACGAGAAACCTGGCCAATAACAGCCGTAGGCGCAGGCATATCAACCCCTGGAACTCCCCGGTCAAAGTGCATACGTACGAAGAGTACGAGGATGAGTTCCGGGAAAAGATGAAAGCAGCTGGATTGCCCGTGGAAAAGGACTAAAGGTGTCCCTGGCGAAGGTCCCTAAATCCGACGAACTGGTGAAAATCAGCTACCAACCTCCTCAAAAGGGATGGATGGATACCCCCGTTGCCTTCCGGCCAGGCACCTGGTGCTACAGTGCAGCCCCCAAGAATCTTAAAGCTCTTGGCCTGCCCAACCCAAGGGAATGGCAGCCTCCAGATGAGGACTGGAAGCTCCCGGAGAACTGGAAAGAGATCATCCTAAAAGGGTTCAGAGACCGCCTGAACAAATACCGTTCTTTCCAACTTTTTCTGGATATCTGCGTCCGCTGCGGAGCCTGCGCGGACAAATGTCATTTCTTCATTGGCTCCGGAGACCCCAAGAATATGCCCGTCTTGCGAGCAGAACTGCTGCGGTCGGTCTACCGAAGGTATTTCACGAATTCGGGAAAAATGCTGGGGAGACTGGCGGGGGCCCGGGAACTCACCCCCGATGTGTTGAAAGAGTGGTTCTATTATTTTTACCAATGCACGGAATGCCGCCGCTGTTCGGTCTTCTGCCCTTACGGGATCGATCAGGCTGAAATTACCATGATGGGCAGGGAGCTCCTCAACCTGGTGGGTTGCAACATCAACTGGATTATTGAGCCAGCGGCGAATTGTTTCCGGACGGGAAATCATCTCGGCATCCAACCCCACGGGGTAAAGGACTCGCTGGAATTTTTGGCCGGGGATGTAGAAGAGCGAACGGGGGTCAAAGTGGAGGTCCCACTGAATAAAAAGGGTGCTGAAATCCTCTTTGTCACTCCCTCGGGAGATTACTTCGCGGATCCGGGGACGTATACCTGCATGGGATATCTGATGCTTTTCCACGAGATCGGTCTCGATTACACCTGGAGTACCTATGCTTCCGAGGGGGGAAATTTTGGCCTTTTCACTTCCCACGAGATGATCAAGAGGCTGAACGCCAAGATCTATACCGAGGCAAAACGGCTGGGAGTCAAATGGATTCTCGGGGGCGAGTGCGGCCATATGTGGCGCGTCCTGCACCAGTATATGGACACCATGAATGGCCCGGCTGGCTTTCTGGAAGAGCCAGTCTCTCCGATTACGGGGACGAAGTTCGAGAATGCCCGGTCCACTAAGATGGTCCACATCACGGAGTTTACGGCCGACCTGATCCGCAACAACAAATTGCAGCTGGAACCCCGACGAAATGATCACCTGAAGGTAACCTTCCACGACTCCTGCAACCCCTCGCGAGCCATGGGTCTTTTCGAGGAGCCCCGGTATGTGCTCCGGAAGGTGTGCAACTATTTCTATGAGATGCCGGAGAACACCATCCGGGAGCAGACTTTCTGCTGCGGGGGAGGAGCTGGTCTGGGCACTGACGAGAACATGGAGATGAGGCTTCGGGGGGGACTGCCCCGGGCCAACGCCGTAAAATATGTCCATGAAAAGCAGGGGGTAAACCGGGTCGCCTGTATTTGCGCGATTGACCGGGCGACGCTGCCACCCCTCATGGAATACTGGGTCCCCGAAGTAGGGGTCACTGGAATTCACGAGTTGGTGGCCAACGCGTTGGTGATGAAAGGGGAAAAAGAGAGAACCACTGATCTGCGCGGAGATCCTCTGGAAGGAATGGGAAAATCATGAGGATCTATGATGCGGGGAAAATCGTCACGGGGTTAGCCATCTTTATCGTCTTGATGACCAGCCCTTTCTGGCTCAGCGGGGGGAAATCCAGTTTCCCTCCGGAAATCAAGATCGACACGCCGGTAATCAAGGCACTTGCAGAAAAACGCTGCATAGAGGCCACGGCCTACATGAAAGCCAAGCACATGGAGTTGATCGATCGCTGGAGGCAAGTAGTGGTCCGCGAGGGAGAGTCGCTTTATGTAGCTTCCGACGGAAAGCAATACCGGATGAGCCTTTCCCATACTTGCTTGAACTGCCACTCCAACAAGGATCAATTCTGTGATCGATGCCACAATTATGCGGGCGTAAAACCTGCTTGTTGGAGCTGCCATGTTGTGCCCCAGGAACTAAAGGGATGAAGAGTACCCGCCGGACATTTCTGAAGATTGCCGGGCTCTCCCTGCTGGGGGTTGGAACGAAGCCCGTTTTTGACGCCCTCGCTGAAGTGGAAGTAGCGAAAGCCCTGAAGGCTCCGGAAGCCCTGGGGGCCAAAAGGTGGGCCATGGCCGTTAACCCGAAGAAATGTTCCAGCGGGTGTAAAGACTGCATTGAAGCCTGCCACCGAGTCCACAATGTTCCGGACTTCGGCAATCCCAAGGACGAGATCAAGTGGATCTGGAATGAGCCATTTAAGGATGCTTTTCCGGGGCAGGAGCATGCTTATATCGAAGAGAGCTTCAAAGAGAAGCCCGTCATTGTGCTCTGCAACCACTGCGACAATCCTCCGTGCGTGCGGGTTTGCCCGACAAAAGCAACCTTCAGGCGAAAAGAAGACGGTATCGTCATGATGGACTACCATCGCTGCATTGGGTGCCGGTTTTGCGTGGCCGGATGCCCCTACGGGGCCAGAAGCATGAATTACAGAGACCCCCGGCCATTTATCAAGGCCATTCAGCCGGACTTTCCAACGCGCACAAAAGGGGTCGTGGAAAAGTGCAATTTCTGCGAGGAAAGGCTGGCCCGGGGGCTCCTCCCCGCGTGTGTATTGGCCTGCAAAGAGAAGGCGCTGATCTTTGGCGACCTGGAAAACCCCAAATCGCCCGTGCGGGAACTGCTGCGGAAGAACTTCACCATACGGCGCAAACCAGAACTGGGGACGAATCCTCAGGTGTATTACATCGTGTGAGGTAAGAATGCTGGAAAAAGCCCTGAGCGGAGGGAGGAGATATTGGACATGGATGGCCTTTTTGGTTATCCTCCTCGGGGTTGGATTTAGCTTTTACCTTCGCCAGCTGGATTATGGGTTGGGCATTACCGGCATGAGCCGGAACGTTACCTGGGCGCTCTACATCGCCCAGCTTACTTTTCTGGTGGGGGTGGCCGCCTCGGCCGTGATGGTGGTTCTGCCCTATTACTTACACAACTACAGAGGCTTCGGCAGGATCACGATTTTGGGTGAGTTTTTAGCGGTTTCTGCTGTACTCATGTGCCTGATCTTCATCATCGTGGACCTCGGCCAGCCGGCCCGGGCCTTCAATGTATTACTTTACCCCACCCCCAGTTCCATCCTTTTCTGGGACATGATCGTGCTGAATGGCTATCTTCTCTTAAATATATTGATTGGGTGGACGGTTCTTTCCTCAGAGCGGAAATCCGTCCCGCCGCCGGTCTGGGTCAAACCCCTGATTTACATCTCCATCCCCTGGGCCATCAGCATCCATACGGTCACCGCCTTTATCTACGCCGGCCTGCCCGGGAGGAGTTTCTGGCTTACCGCCCTCATGGCGCCCCGCTTTCTGGCCTCAGCTTTTGCTTCCGGGCCAGCGCTCTTAATCCTTCTTTGTTTTATCCTGCGCAAGTTCACCCGGTTCGATGCTGGAAGAGAGTCCGTGCAAATGCTGGCCAAGATTGTTACTTATGCCCTGGTGATCAGTATCTTTTTCGTGCTAATGGAGATCTTTACCGTCTTCTACAGTCAAATCCCGGAACATATGCAACCCTTCAAATATCTCTTTGTTGGCCTGGAGGGGCATTATGCTCTCGTGCCCTGGATGTGGTCTGCGATGGTGCTGGCCGGGCTGGGTCTCATCCTTCTGATCAACCCCCGGACGCGTCAGAACGAGACACTCCTGGGCATTGCCTGTGCCGCAGTCTTTGTTTCCCTGTGGATTGAAAAGGGGCTGGGTTTGGTGGTGACCGGTTTCATTCCCTCGCCGCTGGAAAAGATCACGGATTACTCTCCCACTGGGCCAGAGATCCTCATCACCCTCGGGGTCTGGGCGATGGGATCATTCATCCTCACCATTCTTTACAAAGTGGCAGTTTCAATCAAGGAGGAGTTGGAAGCCTGAGCGAATCACTGGCCTTCCGAAGCCCACGACCGAAGTATTCGCCTACATAAAACACAAGATTCCATAGGACCCGCCCCACAAGCTGCGAAGATGATCTCGTGAATAGTTAAAAATATCCCATCTCCCTTGAGAGACTGTGTCGTAATTGGGGAAAAGAGCCGTCATTCCGGCGAAAGCCGGAATCCAGTTGCAGTTTTATTGAATAATTCCATCTTCCTGGATGCCCGCCTACGCGGGCATGAGGAATTATGACACAGTCTCTGACGGGAGACGGCTAGGGTGAGGGTGAAGAAGCAAGAAACTTGACGGTCGAGTCAGGTAAT
>CAYQWO010000216.1:0-6423 GCA_964421095.1 uncultured Syntrophaceae bacterium | reverse complement strand
CGGTTCGCCGGCGCATCCTCTCCGACCTCAACCAGGGGGCTTTCCCCATCCACCCGCTCCTCCCTTTCATGGAAGTCATTCACGACCGCCTCAATATCGAAGTCGCCCGGGGGTGCACCCGGGGATGCCGTTTCTGCCAGGCCGGAATGATCTACCGCCCTCTCCGGGAGCGGGATCCCCAGAAAATTTTGCAGCTCCTTGCCGCCGGCCTGAAAAGTACTGGCTACGATGAAGTCTCCCTCCTTTCCCTGAGTACGGGGGATTATTCTTGCATCGGGCCGCTGCTCTCGTCGATCATCGAACGATACCGCGAAGAAAAGGTGGCTGTTTCTCTCCCCTCCCTGCGCGCGGAGACACTCACCCCATCGATCATCCGCCAGATTCAGGAGGTACGCAAGACCGGCTTTACGCTCGCCCCCGAAGCTGGCAGCGAGCGCCTCCGCCAAGTGATTAACAAAGGGAATACGGAAGCAGACCTCCTTTCCACCATCCGGACTGTTTTTGCGGCGAACTGGCGTCTGATCAAACTCTATTTCATGATCGGCCTTCCCACTGAAAAAGACGAAGACCTTCAGGCGATGGCGACCCTCTGCCAGAAGGCTTTGGCCGAAGCCCGCCGGGTGAAAAGCTCCGCCCAGATGAATGTGTCCATCTCCACCTTCATCCCCAAAGCTCATACCCCATTCCAGTGGGAGCCGCAGTGCTCCATGGAAGCGGTCCGCCAGAAGCAAAAATTCTTGCGTTCTAAACTGGAACGCCAGGGGTTGCGTGGCCAATGGTCCGATCCCCGATTGAGCTTCCTGGAGGGAGTCTTTGCCCGCGGCGACCGCAGGCTGGGCCAGGTGCTGGAGCTGGCTTACCGGCTCGGTTGCCGCCTGGACGGCTGGGGGGATCACTTCCGCTACGACCTGTGGGAAAGGGCTTTCATCCAGGCGGGCCTGGACCCTTCTTTTTACGCCCTGCGTCCCCGGGAGCTCGATGAGACTCTGCCGTGGGATCATCATGATTCCCGGGTGAGCAAACGGTTTTTGCAAGAAGAACGCGCCAGGGCTTTTGCGGCCCTGCAGACCCAAGATTGCCGCCACGCTTCCTGCAACAGCTGCGGAGTCTGCTACGGGGCCGATCAGCTCAGCAACGTGCCAGCCAGGGGAGCGGAGGTCCCGTGCCCGTCCTCTTCTCCGCCGCCAAAGCCGCAAGCGCTGCTTATCCCCACTCGCCGTTTCCGCTCCCGCTTTGCCAAATTCGGGCCGGCAAAATTCCTTGGCCACCTGGAATTATCCCGGGCGATGATCCGGGCCTTGCGCCGGGCTCAGATCCCCCTGGTCTTCTCCCAAGGATTCCATCCTTTGCCCAAGGTCTCTTTCAGCCCGCCGCTGCCCGTCGGTTATGAAAGCTGGGCGGAATTTCTGGATTATCACCTCCAGGACGATCTTGCCCCCCAGGAGGCCACGTCCCGATTGAATGCCGTCCTCCCCCCGGGGATTAAAATTTTGGAAACCCAAGAAATTTCCTTGAAATCCACGGCTATTTCTGATAGTGTTATTAGCATATTATATATACTTCGCTTCCCAGATTCAGAGCAGCTACCGAGGGAAAAAGGGGACCGATTCCTGGAAGAAGAAGAGGTCCCAGTTTTTTGGTCAAGGAAAAATAGATTCTTAGATTTGAAGGCAGTGGTCGAGACCCTTTCCTTCGTGGACAGCCGGACGCTGAAAATGGTCATGCGTTCCCGGCCAGAAGGAATTCCGAGGCCCGAAGAAGCGCTCGATTTCATCTTCGGCTGGCCAGAGGGGGAGCGGCCTCAGATCCTGGTCCGGAAATTGCAGGTGCAATTTAAGGGGATGAATGCATGTCCAATGAAATTTTGATCAATGTCAATTCCGGCGAAACGAGGGTGGCCCTGCTGGAAAGCGGGCTTCTCGTCGAGCTTTATATAGAGCGTGGCGCCGAACAAGGAATTACTGGAAATATTTACAAGGGCCGGGTGGTCCGAGTGCTTCCGGGTATGCAGGCTGCTTTCGTGGAGATCGGCCTGGAGAAAGCGGCGTTCCTTTATATCACCGACGTCCATCAGGACTTTGAGGATTTGGAATCGATGATGCGCGCCCGGGAGGACGATGGAAACGGGCTGGCGCCGAGTGACGAAAGTGAGGAAGAGGAGATCCTGGAGCTCGACACCCCCTTCCAGATCGAAGACCTACTCCATGAAGGGCAGGAAGTCCTCGTCCAGGTATCCAAAGAACCCCTGGGCTCCAAAGGGGCCCGGATTACCTCCCACATCTCCCTTCCCGGCCGCCATTTGGTCCTCATGCCCATGGTGGACCACATCGGCGTCTCCCGGCGCATCGAGAACGAAGGAGAGCGGCGCCGGCTGCGGGAAATTATCCAGGGCATCAGACCCCCCGGGTGCGGGCTCATCGTGCGCACGGCCTCGGAAGGCAAAGGGGAAGCCGAGCTTCACCAGGATCTGGACTTTCTCCTGAAGATGTGGAACAACATCCAGAAGCGCAAAGCCACCAGCCAGATCCCCAGCCTGGTGCATAAAGACCTGGACCTTACTCTGCGGGCCGTCCGGGACCTCTTCACCCAGGAGGTGGAGCGGGTGGTCATCGATTCCGCGGAGGGATACAGGAAGGTCCTGGATTTTTGCGATACCTTCATGCCCCAGCTGAAATCGTCCGTCGAACTGTACGAGAAGGAGGAGCCCCTCTTCGATTATTTCGGGATTGAGATGGAGATCAGCCGGGCCTTGGGCCGCAAAGTCTGGCTCAAGTCCGGGGGGTACATCGTCATCGACATGACCGAGGCGCTCACCGTCATCGATGTGAACACGGGGCGGTATGTGGGCAAGAGGAACCTGGAGGATACGATCCTGAAAACGAACCTGGAGGCGGTAAAAGAGATCGCCTACCAGCTCCGTTTGCGCAATATCGGCGGGATCATCATCATTGACTTCATCGACATGGAGAAGGAATCCAGCCGGGAGAAGGTCTTCCAAGCCCTTACCGAGGCCCTGAAAAAAGACAAGAGTAAAACAAACATCCTGAAGATCTCCGAGTTGGGGCTGGTAGAGATGACCCGCAAACGCACGCGGGAAAGCCTGGGGCGGATCCTCAGTGAACGCTGTTTCTACTGCGAAGGCCGGGGATTCCTGAAAAACCGCTCCACCGTCTGCCAGGAGATTCTGCGGGAGATTCAGAGGGACATCCGCGACCTGCGGGGGGAAAATATCATAGTGGATGTCCATCCCAACGTGGCCAATTTCTTGTATGATGAAGCCCGGGGCGATGTGGAAAGAATCGAAAAGCGCTTCAATAAACGTATCATTCTCAGCGGCAAAAATGATTACCATCTGGAGCAATATGAAATTCGCAGCAGCAATGGTCAATTTCCCGTGGACAAGAAGGAACGATAATTCTTAGGACAAATATTGCATCTTGATTCTGGAGGATGGAAGTGTACGCGATAATCCGGAGCGGCGGAAAGCAATATAAGATCTCTCAGGGCGATACCATTCGGGTGGAGAAAATCACCGGCCAAGCTGGCGATACGGTTGAGCTCAAAGATGTTCTTCTGTATGCTGACGGGGACAAAGTCCTGGCGGGGAAGCCCTTGCTTCCCAATGTCCGGGTTGTGGGAGAAATCCTGGGCCGGTCCCGGGGCAAAAAGGTGATTGTCTTCAAGATGAAACGGCGCAAAGGATACGCCAAGAGTCAGGGGCATCGTCAATCCTTCACGACCCTGAGGATCAAAGAGATAAGTGTACAGTAAAAATGCCTGAAAGGTTTTTCGGAGGTTATCATGGCACATAAGAAAGGACAGGGCAGCTCCCGAAATGGCCGGGACAGCGCCGGTCAGAGACTCGGGGTGAAACGATTTGGGGGGCAGATGGTTCATGCCGGCTCCATCCTGGTTCGCCAGCGCGGGACGCGCATTCATCCCGGGGCAAATGTAGGGTTGGGCAAGGATTTCACTCTCTTTGCCAAGATCGACGGCCTCGTTATGTTCGAACGTCTGGACAGGAAACGTCAAAAAGTGAGCGTGTATGCTCCCCCGGCCGGAGGAGCTCGGGCCTGAAGAATTCCTGGCCAGAGGCCGGCCATCTGACATTGAAAGCCGCAGGGGTTTGATCGATCAAATTTATCGATGAAGCGAAAATCTTCGTCAAAGCCGGAGACGGAGGGAACGGCTGCGTCAGCTTTCGGCGGGAAAAATACGTTCCCCGGGGCGGGCCCGATGGCGGCGACGGGGGAAAGGGCGGCAGCGTGATCCTGAAGGCCGACGGCCAGCTTTCCACGCTTCTTGATTTTCGCTACCAGCAGCATTACCACGCCAAAAGAGGTCAGCACGGGAAAGGCAAGAATCAGGAGGGGCACGGCGCGCCAGACCTCCTCCTGCCGGTTCCGCTGGGCACCATCGTCCGGGACGCCGCCAGCGGAGAGCTCCTCAAAGATTTTACTCGCCCGGGCGAGACCTTTACCGTGGCCACCGGAGGTCTGGGCGGGCGGGGCAATGCCCGTTTCGCCACCCCCACCCGCCAGGCTCCGCGGTACGCCGAAGTCGGCCAGCCCGGCGAGGCCCGGTGGCTCAGCCTGGAATTGAAGCTGATGGCCGACGTGGGCATCGTCGGATACCCCAACGCGGGAAAATCCACCCTCATCTCCAGGATATCCGCTGTCCGTCCCAAAATTGCCGACTACCCTTTCACCACTTTAGTTCCGAACTTGGGGGTGGTTACTTTTGGCGATCATCCCCCGTTTGTCATCGCGGACATCCCCGGGATCATAGAGGGGGCTCACCAGGGCGCGGGCCTGGGATTAAAATTTCTCAAGCATGTGGAGCGCACGTCTCTCGTCCTGCACCTGCTGGACATATCTGATTCCAGCCAGCGCAACCCGCTTGCGGACTATGAGACTCTCAACCGGGAACTCGCCCTGTTCGACCCGGCACTGGCCAAGAAACCCCAGATCATCGCCGTGAATAAGATGGATACCCCGGAAGCAAAGGCCAAGCTGCCGGAGGTGCGGCGCTACTTCAAAAAAATAAATAAAAAGATCTATCCCCTCTCGGCCCTGACCGGAGAAGGTCTGCGCCCTTTGCTCGCTTCTCTGGTCAGGCACCTCTCCCAAAGAGGGAAGGAGGAAAAGGGGTGGTGACCCGCAAGACGATCTTGAGCAAAGTGCGCCGGCTGGTCCTCAAGGTGGGAAGCCGGGTACTCACCGCCAAGGGAAGAATATTGAGCCAGGCCATCTTCGATCGACTGGCCCGGGAGGTTTCCGCGGCCAAGAAGAAAGGGTACGAAGTGATCATCGTTTCTTCCGGGGCGATTGCCGCGGGCATGGCCCGGCTGGGCCTCGGGGAGAAGCCCAAAACCATGCCCCAAAAACAGGCGGCGGCGGCCATCGGCCAGAGCGCCCTGATGTGGAACTACGAGCGGGCTTTCTCCTTTTTCGGCGAGAAGGTCGCCCAGGTTCTCCTCACCCGGGACGACCTCTCCAACCGCAACCGGTACCTCAACGCCCGCAACACCCTCTTCACCCTCCTGGGTTTCGGGGTGATCCCGATCATCAATGAAAATGACACGGTGGTCGTGGAGGAGATCAAGTTCGGGGATAACGACAACCTTTCCGCCCTGGTGACCAACCTGGTCAGTGCCGACCTGCTCGTCATCCTCAGCGATATCGACGGCCTTTATGACCGGGACCCGCGCCTGCACAAAAGTGCCCGGCTCATCCCCCTTGTCCCCCAGGTCACGGCGGAGTTAGAAAAGAGAGCTTCCGGGACTTTGAGCCCCATCAGCATCGGGGGTATGGTTACCAAGCTGCAGGCTGCCCGCAAGGCAGGCCTCTTCGGAGTTCCGATGATTTTGGCCAACGGCATGGAAGAAGGGATACTGGAAAGGATCCTCCGGGGCGAAGACGTGGGTACCCTGTTCGTTTCCGAAGGAAACAAACTGACCAGCCGCAAACACTGGATCGCTTTCACTCTGGAGGCCATGGGAAAAATCGTCGTGGACGACGGGGCCAAGAGGGCCATCCTGCAGAAAGGTAAGAGCTTGCTTCCCTCGGGAGTTATTGCCGCGGAGGGAAAATTCAGCCTGGGCGACCCGGTGATTTTGGCCGACACGCATGGCCAGGAGTTTGCCAAGGGGTTGACCAACTACGGTTCTACTGAAATTAATAAGATCAAAGGCCTGAAGACCACCGAGGTGGAAGG
Source organism: uncultured Syntrophaceae bacterium (assembly GCA_964421095.1). Classification (GTDB taxonomy): domain Bacteria; phylum Desulfobacterota; class SM23-61; order SM23-61; family SM23-61; genus CAYQWO01. Next base: position 207 of record CAYQWO010000216.1, on the reverse strand, counting down.
CAAGCTCGGCTATAAATACAGCGATGAAATCATTCACCGGGATGACCTGGTGTGTGCTCAATTCCAGTCCTCAGGCCTATCCGTCCCAGAATTGCCGTCTGGCCAGGCAACCGGGAGGGAAACGGGGGACTCAGAAAAACCTCGCTGACGCCCGATTAATCATTAAGGAAAACCATCTCCCTTGAGAGCTGTCTCTTATACACATCT
>CAYQWO010000215.1:0-6432 GCA_964421095.1 uncultured Syntrophaceae bacterium | reverse complement strand
CGCGCTCGAAAAAGCTGCGGTCCTTTGTGGAAGGATGAGTAAATTCAATTCTCCCTCCCGCCTGGGCCACGACAAAAGTGATATATGATCAGTGGGGGAGCCAGGCGGGGGTGGGTCCTTGACAAAGGGTGCGGAAACATGTATCTTAGAATTTAAAGAACGAGGGGCCCATAGCTCAGCGGAAGAGCCACCGGCTCATAACCGGCAGGTCCCTGGTTCGAACCCAGGTGGGCCCACCAGGACGCTCCGAATGGTTGCTGAAGACAAAACCATCCCAGGGAAGGAAAGAAGGCTCTCTGGCCCAAGAGAGCGCACCGCAAAAATAAGAGAGTGCACCCCGCCGGGTGCACTTTTTTTTATGGGAGGAAACAGAATTGCGTGAGCAGTTGGAAAGGTTGGTTGCCCTGCAAACCGTTGACCTGAAGATTCAGGAGATGGAACGGGCCAAAGAGGAGATCCCCCAGCGCATTGCTTCCTTGGAGGAGGAATTCCGGAGGGAAGAGGAGAAAGTCAAATCGCAGCGCACCGACTTCGAAAAACTCCAGAAGGAACGCCGGCAAAAAGAGAAAGACCTTGAAGAGGAGATCGACCGGGTGAAAAAAACTGAAGCCCGGGTCTTCGAGATCAAAACGAACAAAGAATACCAGGCGGTCTTGAAAGAAATCGAAAGCGCCAAGAAACTCAACCGGGAACGGGAGGAAGAGATCCTGGGAATCCTGGAGCGCCTCGAGGAGATGCAAACCCAACTGGGCAGAAACGAGAAGACCTTGGAGGCCAGACGAAAGGAGTACCAGCGACAGCTTGCGGAGCTGAAGCAGAGGGTAGCCTCTTTTGATGCGGAGATGGCGAACGAGGTGCGGCTACGCCAGGCGCAAGAGAAAGAAATTCCCCGGGAACTCTTGAACAAGTACCGCATGCTCTTAGAAAGGCGGCAGGGGGTCGCCGTGGCCCGGGTGGTCAACGGGGTCTGCCAGGCCTGTAATATGAACCTTCGCCCGCAGCTTTATATCGAGTTGCAAAAACAAGATACCCTCATCGCCTGCCCCAACTGCAACCGGATCCTTTTCTGGGAAAATGGGTCGGGTAAGGCTAAAGATTCGTGAGTGCCGAGAAAGCTGCGACTCCCCTTCCCCTCTTCGAAGAAAAAGAGAAGAAAGAAGGCCCTCCTGCTGATGAAGGGGTGCTGCGGTACCTGGCCCAGACCTTAAGCGTGGCCAAGACGCTCAAACGCTTTCCGGCATTAGATGCCCGCCGCCTGCAAGAAATGCTGTTGAGGAGTGCTCAGCGGGCCGAAGAAAAAAAAGCCAGCACCGAGGTTCCTCCCATCGGGAAGCATCTCCCGGAATTTTTCATTCAGGTGGACGGAGCTTCTCGCGGCAACCCGGGCGAGGCGGGGATGGGGGCCGTGCTTGCAGATGCCCGGGGCCGAACGATTAAAGAACTAAAGTATTTTTTGGGGATGGCCACCAACAATGTCGCCGAATATCGGGCGGTGATCCTGGCCCTGCAAAAAGCTTTAGACCTCGGAGCTGGCCGGGTCACTCTGCACCTGGATTCGGAACTGGTGGCGCGACAACTCCGGGGTGAATACAAGGTGCGAGAGGCGCATCTTAAAACTTTACACCGCGAAGCCTTGGGGCTTCTAAACCGATTTTCAGAATATCATATTCATCACGTACCCCGGGAAGAGAATCGCCGGGCCGATCAGCTAGCCAACGAGGCGATTGACCAGAAAATAAGGAGCACCACAGATTAAGATAGGGTTCAAGGGCTTTAGGATTCCAGGGGTCTAGGCAAGAACAGAACAAAAGTATAGACATTTTTCCCGTGAACCCTTGAACCCTCGGACCCAGTATTTAAAAATGCGGAAGGGGGTCGGGTGATCGCTCGCCACGCGCAGCGCGTGGCGGGAGGAAAGTCCGAGCTCCATAGGGCAGGGTGGTCGCTAACGGCGACCGGGGGGGACCCCAGGGAAAGTGCCACAGAAAATATACCGCCCCGCGTTTCGCGGGGTAAGGGTGAAAAGGCGAGGCAAGAGCTCACCGCGGCCCTGGTGACAGGGCCGGCACGGCAAACCCCACCCGGAGCAAGACCGAATAGAGGAGCGTTTGAGAGTGGCCCGCTCGATGCTCCCGGGTAGGTCGCTAGACCCCGGCAGCAATGTCGGGGCCAGAGGAATGATCACCCTCTCCGGTCTTCCGGAGAGACAGAACTCGGCTTACAGACCCGCTTCCGCAGTTTGAAATACAGGGCTCTAGGGTTCAAGGAGCCAAGGGGAAAAGTTAAAAATAAAATAGAATTATGTGCAGGCTTTTCCCTCGGTCCCTCGAATCCTTGAACCCTTTATTCTCTCCATCCAGAAATTCTTCAAAGGATTTTATCCAATATCCGTTCCCGAATTCGAAGGAAGGGGGGTCGTTTCGGAGCCGGACGGGGCCCGGAAGATGATCTATCTCATTGACATCCTTGCTAAAAAATAATTAAAATTTTTTTGTTTTTCCTTTTTTTAAATATTCGCAAGGGAAATAACGATAAGTAAAATTAAGGGACCTATTGGAAATTCTTGAAAGTGAGTGAAGCAAGATGTTCCAGTTGAAACTAAATCGATTATCTGACCGGGATTTGGATTTTCTGGCAGAGACTGCTTCTCCCGAAATCAAAGATAAATCCCGGCTCAAGCAGATCATCCAGGAAGATGAGGATTTTAGGAATTCGTATGTGGGAGAGGAAAAAGTATTCCGGAAGCTGATGGATGATGAGGAGATATTTTTGAAAATCTCGCCGGGGCTTTTCTTTGAAATCCTACTGAGGAAGGCCGCCAACGATCTGGGGGAGGTTGGCTATACCTTTGAAAAAACCAGCCACATGAAAATTCCAGTATTCGACACGAAAGAGGTGTCGGAACTTTTGACCAGGGAGTCTCTGCTGCCTTATCTGGCCGACATGCTGGCCTCTTTCACCAAGATTCAAAGTTACACATTTTCCTTCCGCATCCGCAAAGGAGTCTGGGAAAAAATCCGGTTCAATGACCTGGATATCCTTAGCCTTATGACTTTTTGTGAGGCAGCGGGGGATGAATACCGGATAGGTTTCTATAAAAGGATTGCCGATATCTGCCTTTTTATCCTGGGCATATTTCCTGATTATGCCGAGCGTGATTACCGTTATCCCTTGTCGGGACAAGTCAGACCCCATATTCGCGGGAAGTTAAGGATTAGTCCGGAAGACTACGAAAAGGAAGGCCGAAAATTCTATAAACTGGCTGCGGAGCATCCGTCAGCCAAAGAACTTAACCTGGCTGAGACTTTTTGGGCCCTCTATGAAAATTTTCAAAAGGCCAAGAAGCCGTTGAATTTCATCTCCGAGCATTACCTCCAGTATACAAAGCATAAGTTCTTTATCTAGGCGCTGCTCCTCCCAACTCAATATATTGGTAGGTCCCAAACCCGCTTTCAGCCTGCGGGATTTCTAATGCTGGCGGTCGATGGATCTATAGCAGAAGGATCCGTCCAGACCGCAGTTCTGTGTCGTTCTCACGCTTTCGGCTATAATGAGAACAAGGAGATTCTAAATAAGTGGGTTATTTCCCTTTCAGGAAACCAACGAGGGAGCATCTGGAATGATCGGAGAAGAAGCTGCCTTGAAAATGGTAAGAAGATTGGCCCAGGAGTCGCCGGCCGATCAGACAGAAGCCCTTTTGCTGACCGAGGACTCTTGCCTGGCCCGCTTCACTCCCACGGCAATTCACCAGCATATGGCGGAGAGAAACCGGACGCTGATCCTGCGGGTTGTTCTGGGAAAGCGGATCGCTGTCGCCACGACGAATGTTCTTCACCCATCTTCGCTTAAAACTTTGATGGTGAAGGCCATCTCCCTGACCAAGATTCAGCCTCCCAACGAGGCTTTCAGATCCCTGCCTGGGCCGAAGCCTATTCCCGAGATTAATACGTTTTTTAGAAATATCCGTCGTCTCACCCCGGGGAGGAAGGTAAAGATCATCCAGGAGGTCATGACTCTGGCGCAGGAAAATGGGCTCAGCGCCTCGGGGTCTTTTTCCCATGGAGAGGTGGAGCTGGCCGTGGTCAACTCCCTGGGAGTGGAGGCCTACCAGAAATTTTCCGACTTATTCCTGCGCCTGATCGTGCAGAACGGGAAGGGCTCAGGTTACGCCAGCTTCGTTTCCCGGGATCTGGATCAACTACAGGTAGAGCCGTTGGTCAAAGCGGCGGTCGCCAAAGCCCAAGGAGGCACCCCCAGGCAAGTGCCACCCGGCGAGTATGCGGTGATATTGGAACCGGAAGCGGTCGCGGAGCTCCTGGTTTTTCTTGGTTATTTGGGTTTTCACGCCCAGGCTGTCCAAGAAGGCCGGAGCTTTCTCTGCAACGAGTTTGGTAAAAGGCTGGTTCATGAAAGGGTCACGATTTACGACAATGGCCTCGACCCAGAAGGGTTGCAGGTTCCTTTTGACTTTGAAGGGGTACCCAAACAGAAAGTCATTTTTTTCGAGCAGGGCGTGGCCAAGAATGCGACCTACGACTCCTTCACGGCGGGCAAGGAAGGAAAGGAGTCCACAGGTCATGGCCTCATCCCCCCGAATACGGAGGGGCCGATTCCCATTAACCTTTTCATGAAGGCAGGAGAATCCCATCTGGGAGAGATGATCCGGTCCGTGCGGCGGGGGATTTACGTTACGCGTTTCCATTACACCAACGTGATGGAGCCCAAGAAGGCCCTCATCACCGGGATGACCCGGGATGGTACGTTTTGGATCGAAGAAGGTGAGATCAAAAATCCGATCAAAAACTTGCGGTTCACCGAATCAATCCTGCAAGCTCTTTCCCGGGTGAAGTCCGTCTCCCGCGAGAGGAAGATTTGTTCTTCGGGTTCGGTCTACGGCAGGCGATTTATCACCGGCACAGTGGCCCCCGCCATTCAAGTGGACGGGTTTAATTTTTCAGGAGTATCGTCCCTGTAATCTGCCCGGCTACCACAGAAGCGAGACCTGGAGGTTAAGATGAAGGAGCTGGTAGAAAATATCCTCAACCTGGCAAGAGTAAGAAAGGTGGACTATGCGGACGTCCGCATTGTCCGCCGCCAGATGGAAGAGATCGCCATGAAGAACGGGCAGGTGGAGGCGTTGAACCAGGATGAAGATTTCGGCTTCGGGATCCGGGTCCTTTTCCAGGGGGCCTGGGGGTTTGCCTGCAGCTCCAGGGTGGATAAGAAAGAGATGGAGAAGACTTTTACCCGGGCCTGGAAGATTTGCCGGGAGGGCTCAGGAATCCAGGAGAAAAAGATCTCCTTTCCCCCTGCCCCTCCAGTAGTGGCCCGGTACCAGACCCCGATTTCCGTCCATCCCTTCCGGGTATCGCTGGAAACAAAATTAGAGTCCCTCCTCGAAGCGGACCAGGCCATCCGCCGAAATAGGAAGGTGAATATCTCCGAGGCCTTTATGGCAGCGTATCTGACGGAAAAAACTTTTGCCTCCACGGAAGGATCATTCATCGAGCAGGGGATCGTAGAATGCGGGGCCGGAATTTCCGCCACCGCCATCGATGCCGGAGAAGTCCAGATCCGGTCCTATCCCAACTCCTTCCGCGGAAACTTTGCGACTCGAGGCTATGAGTGGATCGAGGAGTTAAAGATTGGAGACCACGCTGAAAGAGTCGCGGAGGAGGCTGTCCAGCTCCTATCCGCCAAACCCTGTCCCTCCGGGATTACCACCCTCCTCCTGGATGGGTCGCAAGTGGCTCTCCAGGTCCATGAATCCATCGGCCATCCCATCGAACTGGACCGGATCATGGGCACCGAAGCCAGCTACGCCGGAACCAGTTTCCTAAAACCGGAGATGGTCGGCAATTTTCCATATGGTTCGGAGCAAGTCAACATCGTGGCCGATGCCACGATTCCCGGTGGGTTGGGAACCTTCGGGTTCGACGACGAGGGAATCAAGGCCCAACGGGTGCCCATCATTTCGCGGGGTAAGCTTGTCGGCCTTTTGACTTCGCGGGAAACGGCGCCCATTCTGGGAAAGGAAAGCAATGGTACCATGCGGGCGGAAGGCTGGAATCGGCTCCCTTTAATCCGGATGACCAACATCAATCTGGAGCCAGGAGCTTGGACGCTGGAGCAGATGATCGCGGATACGGAAGAAGGGCTGTTTTTAAGTACCAATCGCAGTTGGTCGATCGACGACCAGCGAATCAACTTCCAATTCGGGACAGAGATCGGCTGGGAGATCAAAGCCGGGAAGCTGGGGGCGATGGTCAAGAATGCCACCTATACCGGAATCACTCCCCAATTCTGGAAGTCCTGCGACGCGGTGGCGAATCGGGATCAATGGCAGATGTGGGGGACGCCGAATTGCGGGAAGGGTGAGCCCGGGCAGGTGGCGCATGTGGGCCATGGCACCGCGCCGGCAAGATTTAGAAA
>CAYQWO010000214.1:3744-6452 GCA_964421095.1 uncultured Syntrophaceae bacterium | reverse complement strand
TCTTTTGTTTTCAGGTTTTCCGGGTTGAGGGAGAAGGCCTTCTCCAGCAAGGGCAGGGCCTTCGAGGGCTCGCCCTTCAGCTCATACAGGAGTCCCAGGTTGAGGTATCCCTGATCGATTCCCGGCGATAGTTCGATTACCTTGCGAAAATTCTTTTCGGCTCGGTCGAAATCATTGAGAATAGCGTAGGACCTTCCCAGGCCATTGTAAGCTGGAGCAAAATTCGGCTCCAGTTCTATGACTTTGGCGAATTCCTGGATGGCTTCCCGGTAGAGTCCCTTTTTAAATAACAAATTTCCCCCCAGGCTGTAGTGAATTCTTGTAGCTCTCTGCCATCGGTCGAGGGTCTCCACCTCATTCCGCAAGGGAAGATTTATACCCGCAAACAGGCCCACAACCAACCCGGCACAGACCATATATTTTCTTAGACGGCTTTCACGCAACTGCGTGTAGAGATAGATCACGGTGTAGGCCGCAAAGATCGAGAGAAAAGGTGCTGCCGGCAACCGGTAGCGGGAGGCCACAAAAAAGAGCAGGGCCGAAAAAAGGTAGATCAGGATCATCGCGTAAAGGAGAAAGGCTGGACGGAATTTTCTCGATGCCAGCCCCAGGCCCACGAGGGCCAGCGCAGAGATGATCCCGAAAGGGAGGAGAGGCCAGGTTTGCAGGGTACGGTAGTTTTTATAGGCAGTATCAATGTCGTGGACCTCGTAATTGCCCCAAAAATAGAAAAATTTCTTTAGGTCCGTAATGAAAGCCGAGAAAGGATGTGCTCGCATATAATCCAGGGTGTAACGGAACCAGAAGCGGGCGCACTCTGAGGGCTTGAGAGGACGCCCGGTCAGAGCTCTGGCAGTCTTGCGGAATAGGGCATGGGCGTAGTCCGGCTCCGACCGACCCTCCTCGGCAAACCCCTGGTCGGGTAAATCAGCCCGCTCCATTCCGGTGGACCCCGGTCCATTCCCGTGGAAGAAGACTTTGCCGCTGTCCGCAGTCACCAGGATGAAATCTTGAAATTTGGTGTAATTTCTGATGGTTATGGGTGAAATCAGCAAAATGGTTCCCACGATCAGGAGAAGCATTGCTTTGATCGCCTGTCCAGGGGAGGGGTGCTTTTGCCAGACCCAGACAAGGGCCACGGGCAGAAGGAGCAGCCCATTGGGTTTCGTGATCGTGGATAGGCCGATCACCACCCCTGCCAAAGACCATCTCCAGGAGTTCTGGCCGAGGTTGCTTTCTGCGGGATTTTGAATGAGGATCAAGACGAGGAAGGAATTGAAAAATAACACGAAGGATTCAGGTTCGAGAAGCAGCTCAACCAGAGTTAAGTTGCCGTAGAGCAGCAGGATGAAAGCTGCCACAAGACCTACCAGGCGGCCAAAAATTTTTTCCCCGATGAGGTAGATGAGAAGGCAGTTCAAGCTTCCCATAAAGATTTGCAAGACGGTGAGCACTTCCCAATTCTTGCCATAGATTTTATAAATTAAGATATTTACGTAAAGATATAGGGGACTTATATCAAGAATTCTCTCCCCAATATCGATTCCCTTACCAATCTGCTCAGCGAAATAAGGATACTTGGAGAAGATGATCGGGTCAGTGGCCAGGAAAAAGATCAGCAGTTTTACAGAAAGGGCGGAGAAAAAAATTATAAGTAGGCTAAGGCGTCGGTTTCTAAGATGCTGAGATGGAGTTTCGTGGGCCATGTTGCAGAAGATTGTACAGGGAAATCCTAAAAATGCAAGGGATGTTGGCCTGCGGGGATAAAACACTTTTTCCAAAAAATCCACCTTGAAATTTCTCCCGCAGGCAGTATATATTCAGTATCGGTCTTTGTCCGGTTTTTATTAAAGGGCGACGGAAAAAGGCTTTATTCATATTATTGGGTGGATAGGGGTTCGAAAAGTGAAATTTCAAAATTTTTTCCCATGATGGCAAGGAGATAAAGGATGTTGCCGCCCGGGTTGATGGGGGTGTTCATCTTCTTGCTGGGTTGTTGCGTGGGCAGCTTTCTGAATGTTTGTATCTATCGCCTGCCGCGGGATCTTTCTATAGTTTCTCCGCGCTCTTTTTGCCCTAACTGCCAAGTACCCATCCGGGCTTATGATAATATCCCTCTGGTAAGCTATCTCCTCCTGGGTGGGAAATGCCGGAACTGCGGGGCCGGGATCTCCTGGCGTTATCCCTTGGTTGAGGCCTTTACCGGAGGGGTTGCTCTGGCCCTCTTTTTGAAATTTGGTCTCTCCCTCAGCTTTTTGGCTTACTTTGTGCTCTCAGCGGCTCTAATTGTGATCAGCTTCATCGATCTGGAGCATCGGATTATCCCGGATTTGATCTCCCTTCCGGGGATTGTAGTCGGGTTTTTGTTGGCCCTATTCGGGCCATTGGCCACCGTAAAGGACTCCTTGATCGGGATTCTCGCTGGAGGGGGGTCGCTGTATTTGGTGGCCTTTGTCTATGAGGCCCTCACTAAGCGGGAAGGGAAGGGTGGGGGAGATGTCAAACTCCTGGCGATGATCGGGGCTTGGTTGGGGTGGAAGGCCATCCTTTTCACTCTTTTCTTTGCCTCTCTTTCGGGGACTTTCATCGGCGGAGGACTCATGTTCCTCAAGGGGGAAGGAAGACTATATGCCATCCCCTTCGGCCCTTTTTTGGCCTTTTCCGGTCTGGCCTACGTTTTTTTGGGTCCGGAATTGATCGCCTGGTAT
>CAYQWO010000214.1:0-3644 GCA_964421095.1 uncultured Syntrophaceae bacterium | reverse complement strand
ATGGCTTGGAGTTTTCGACCGGGTCTGCGCACGAAAATCGTTTTTACCCTGGCGGTATTGATGGTCGGGGTGGTAGCCCTGGTGGGAATCCTATTCCTCAAAATCGAGGAGCGCAACCTGCTGCAGCAGAAAGTCAGGGGGGGCAAACAGATGATGGCCTCTCTGCAGCACTTTCTTCAGGATTTGCAACCTGAAAACTTGGAAATCGTCGCGGGCCAAAATCCCCCGGAAAATTTGCAGCGACTGTTAAACCTCTTTGTCCAGAGCCAGCTCCTGGCTAACTTCTCAGTCGTGAACCGGGAATTTCGGGTGGTGGCAGATTCACGGCTGGAGCGGGTGGGCCGGATTGTGCGGGATGAAGGTTTAGCGAAAGCTTTGGCCACGGGAAAGATTCTGGCGCACGGCATCGGGGAGGACGAATCTTTTTCGTTGATGAAAAAAGGTCCGCTTCTTTTCTCCGCTCCTTTGATCGTTCATGGAAAAACTCTGGGGGCGCTCCGCGGGGAGCTTCCTCTGGATGACCTGCGCGAAACGCACTCCCGTTCTCAGGCCACGATTTTTCTCTACATCCTGTTGGATGGGGTTTTGCTGGTGGCGGTGGGAAGCTTCCTGCTTTCGCGAGTGATCGTGAATCCGCTTAAAAAATTGGTGCAGATGTCTGAGAAGATCGCGGAAGGCGATTTGGATTCCACGGGCGGGCCCTCCGGCCAGGACGAGGTAGGCAAATTGTTTTCTTCTTTCAACCGCATGGCCTCCCGGCTGCGGGAGCACCGGGCGAAAATGGAAGAATACATCCACTCCCTGGAACGAGTGAACGTGGAATTGCGCCGGGTTCAGAATGAGGTGATCCGGTCGGAGAAATTAGCCTCTGTCGGCCGATTGGCCGCGGGCGTGGCTCATGAGGTGGGAAATCCGACGGGAGCGATCCTGGGTTACCTGGATTTGCTGGCCAAAGGGGGCCTGCCCGAAGAGGGGGCCAGAGAGGTACTCCAGCGAGCGGAAAACGAGGCGGAACGCATCCAGCGCATCGTCCATGAACTTCTGGATTTCGCCCGTCCCTCCCGCGGGGTCGAGGAGGAGGTGGATGTAAACGCTGTGATCGAGAACGCCCTTTCGCTCCTCTCGCATCAAAAGAAGGTCTGGGAGCGGGTGCAGGTAATTAAAGAATTTCAGCCGGACCTGCCCCAATGGAAAGGGGACCCCCATCAGCTCCAGCAGGTGATGATCAACCTCCTCCTGAACGCCGCCGATGCCATGACCTCTCCAACTTCTGCGGGGATGGTCAAGGAGCATCGGCTTCGGGTCCGCACAAGGGCCCTGCCGCTGGAAGAGGTGCCGGAATTTACGGAGGGCCTCCCCAGGCGCAGAAAAGAGGATTTTGCGGCGGTAGACTACTCCCTGCTACGAACTCGGGGAGTTTCGCCCACTCTCCCCCCGGGGGAAATCCTTTCTTTGGTGCGGGTGGAAGTGGAAGATACGGGTCCGGGGATTCCCAAAGAAGCCCTCGGCAAAATATTTGATCCCTTTTATTCCACCAAACCCCCCGGGGAAGGGACAGGGCTCGGCCTGGCCATCTGCCTCAGGATTTTGGAATCTTACGGGGGGCGCATCCACGTGCAGAGCCAAGAGGGACAAGGGGCCACATTCACATTTTTGCTGCCTATTTTGGGAATGGAACATGCAAAAGAAAAGAATATTGGTCGTTGATGACGAAGAATCCATGCGCCACATGCTCACGCTGATCCTGAAGCGGGAGGGATATGAAGTGCAGGCGGTGGACACCGGGAGGGAAGCGCTCCAGCTGGTAAACTCTGAGCCATACGATTTCATCCTCTCAGACGTGGTCATGCCGGAGATGGATGGACTGGAACTCCTGCAAGCCCTGAAGCAAAAGAAGGTCGAGGCGACGGTGATCATGATGTCGGCCTACGGAAACCTGGACACGGCCGTAGAAGCCATGAAGCGGGGGGCTTATGACTACGTAAATAAACCCTTCAAGCCCGACGAGATCCTGCTCACCCTGCGCAAGGCTGAAGAACGGGAAAATTTGCGGCGGGAGAATTTGCGCCTCCGGGAGGAAGTGCGCCGGGATTATTCTTTTGGCAATATCGTGGGCAAGAGTCCGGAGATGATCCAAGTCTTCGAGACGATCAAGAAAATCTCCGAGTACAAAGCCTCGGTGTTGATCATCGGGGAGACCGGGACCGGCAAAGAGATGGTCGCCCGATGTATCCATTATAGCAGCCCGCGAAGCAGCGAACCATTTGTGGCCGTGAACTGCGGGGCCATTCCCGAAACGCTCCTGGAGAGCGAGCTTTTTGGGCATGAGAAGGGGGCTTTTACCGATGCCAAGAAGGAGAAGCGGGGGAGCTTTGAATTGGCCCACCAAGGGACCCTTTTTTTAGATGAAGTTGGAGAGCTGAGTCCGTCGGCCCAGGTGAAGCTTCTCCGGGCTCTGCAGGAGGGGGAAGTGAAGCGGCTGGGAAGCGAACATCCTTTGGCCGTGGATGTGCGCATCATTGCCGCTACGATCCGGGACCTCTCGCAGGCTGTGGCTGAGGGAAAATTCCGGGAGGATCTCTTCTATCGTTTAAATGTCCTTCCCCTGCATCTTCCTCCCCTGCGCGCGAGAAAAGAGGATATCCCACTCCTGGCGGATCATTTTATCCATAAGTATAATGAGCTGCACCAACTGGGCAGCGAGGGGGTCACGGAGGAGGTTATGGCCCGGTTGCTGGAGTATTCCTGGCCTGGAAACGTCCGCGAACTGGAGAACACCATCGAGCGGGCCATGATCTTGGCGCAGGGCAAAAAGATTGGGGTAGACTGCCTTCCTTCGGAGGTCCTGGGAGAGCGCGCCCCCTGGAAAAAAGATATTTGGGCAGAGGAATTTTCTATCAAGAAGGCTAGCCGAATGCTGGAAGAGGAGTTGATTCGTAAAGCTTTGAAAAGGACCGGCGGAAACCGCTCCCAGGCCTCGAAAATTCTAGAGATCAGCCACCCTTCCCTGCTGAGCAAGATGAAGGAATACGGCATCGAGGGATAACGACAGCGATCGTGAATTTTTAAAAAATTTAGAGTATAATTGCAGACGATGGCCGTAGCCCCTCTGGAGTATGAAGTAGAAAAATTCAATCCAGAAAACCAAACCTTAATTAACCTTATTGAATATTATTTGGAAGGCTCTTTAGAATTCCCAGGTTTTTTGGCCATGGGCGGAGGAAAAAATGAAAGGAACCGCGAGCGCCCAGAAGGGGTTTACGCTGGTTGAGGGCATAATCGTCATTCTCATTCTTAGTATTGTGACCGCCATCGCCCTCCCCGAGTTCCGAAAAATGGCTGTAAACGCAAACCTGAAAGCAGCAGCCAGAGATCTGATCGCTGATTTTTCGAGCCTGAAGCAAATGGCCATCTCCGGTGATGCCAATTTGGGTAATAGAATGTATCGAATCTCCTTGGATCTGGCAACCAAAAGTTACCAATTGCAGCGGTGTACCAACCAGGGGGCTCCATGCCAGGGGTGGGCCCCAATACAGGCCAAGAATTTTATGGCGTTCGGAAGTGACATCGGCTTTGACCCAGATAATACTACCGTTACGAACTATAATTTTAGAACCAGGGGAACGGTTACGAATGGAACCATT
>CAYQWO010000213.1:0-6470 GCA_964421095.1 uncultured Syntrophaceae bacterium | reverse complement strand
CTCTCCGATGGCCCGGATGACGAGGGGAGCCAACCCTTCTGAAGGTTCATCCAAGAGCAAGAGTCGGGGATTTCCCATCAGGGTTCTGGCAATGGTGAGCATCTGCTGCTCCCCACCGGAGAGGGTGCCTCCCCACTGCTTATCCCGCTCCTGCAGAATGGGAAACAAGTGATGAACCTTCTCGATCGTCCAGCCTCCCATATTTTTCCCCTTCGGCCCTTTCTTGATAGCGATCTCCAGATTTTCACGAACTGTGAGATCGGGAAAGATGATCCGATCCTCGGGTACAAAGCCGACGCCCAAATAACAGATTTCGAAAGGCTGTTTCCCCTTTATTTCCTCCCCGTGAAATTTTATGCTCCCGGAACGGGGAGGTGTCAGGCCCATAATGCTCCTAAGGGTGGTCGTCTTGCCCACCCCGTTTCTTCCCAAAAGGCAGACGGTTTCCCCCGGAGCAATGGCCAAAGAGACATCAAAAAGGATATGGCTGAGCCCGTAGAAGGTGTTGATTTCCTTCACCGCGAGGACCACGAGTCTTTTTCCTCTCCCAAGTAAATTCCTTGGACCGCCTCGTTGTTTTTGACCTCATCCGGCTTTCCCTCAAAGATGATTTTGCCCTGGTGCATCACCTTTATGTTGTCCGAGATGCCAAAGACGACGTTCATGTCATGCTCCACAAAGACAAGGGTGAGGCCTCTTTCTTTGACCAATTTTTGAATCAGCTGAGTAATCTCAGCACTTTCCTTCGGGCCCATTCCTTGAGTGGGTTCATCCAGAAGGAGCAATTGGGGTTCAACAGCTAAGGCGATCCCCATCTCCAACCGCTTTTGGTCTCCGTGAGCCAGGAGGCCCCCCTTCACGTGTTTCTTATCCAGAAGCCCGACGCTATCTAAAATCGCTTCCGTCTCTTTCTGCGCCAGTTTATAAGCGCGGGAGAATAAATTACGACTCTCCCGCTGCGCGGAGAAGATGGCCACCTGGACATTCTCAAAAGCGCTCAGGCGAGGGAATATATTCAGGCGCTGGAAGGATCGCCCGATCCCCATCCGCGAAATCGTATGGGGCGGCAGTTTGGTTATATCCTTACCCTTGAAGATCACCCTTCCAGCATCCGCCGGGAGGTGGCCCGTAATCAGATTAAATAGGGTCGTCTTCCCGGCTCCATTGGGACCGATGATCGAGGCCAACTCCCCTTCTTCAATCTGACAGTTGACATCATAAACCGCCGTCAGCCCGCCGAACGATTTCATGAGTTTTTCAGTTTCTAAGATCATCGGCCTCCCTCATGCTTGTTGAACCCAGGTGTTCTATCGATGACCGGGGAGAGTTTTTCCGCAAGAAACCCCATAATCCCATTGCGCATGAACAAGACCAGGAACACGACGATGACTCCCAGGAAAAACATCCAGAACATGGTTTGTTTGGAGATGATTTTGCTGAGCAAGATATAGACGAAGGAACCGACGATCGGGCCCGCAAAATTGTAAAAGCCCCCTAAGAGGCAGATGACCAGCATGTCCGTCGATTTCACCCAGTGGGCATAATCGGGGAAGACGCTGCCGCTAAAGATGCAAAACAACGAGCCGGCAATGCCGAGAAAAATGCTGGAGAGCACAAAGGCCGCCAGCTGATACCGGCGGAGATGGATGGCAATGAATTCTGTTCGGCTGGGGTTTTCCCGTATGGCCTGGAGGGTCTTGCCGAAGGGAGACTGGGCGATCGTCCATAGCAAGAGCAAACACACTCCCACGATGATCAGGGTAAAGTAATAGCAATGGCTGATAGTAAAGAAGAATTCAGGGATCGGGATAGACACAATACCGTTGTCCCCCCCGGTAAAGTCATACCATTCAAAGATAATCGTCCAGATAATCTGGGCGAAGGCCAGGGTCAGCAAGGCAAAATAAACCGCACTGCGGCGTACACAGAACCACCCCACAACCGCGCCAACAATTCCGGCCAGGAGGGGGGCCGCAATCACTGCCAGGGCAAAAGGAGAATGGTACCGCGTCAATAGGATGGCAGTCGTATAGGCGCCCACCGCATACAAGCCGGCAGGTCCAAAAGAGACCATTCCGGTGTACCCCAACATGAGGTTCAATGCACAACCTGCCAGGGCCATGATCAGCATCTCATTGGCCAGGCTCACCCAACTTTGGGGGAGAATAAGGGGCAGCACCAGGAGAAAGCAGATAAGCGGCGGTAAAAAAAATCTGGGAGTGCTTACCGCCGTCGCCAAATTTCTCATGGGGACATACTCCCTCATTCAGGCTTGCCCATCAAGCCCCAAGGCCGAATAATCAGAATGACGATCATCAACATAAACGCAAAGGCCACCGCCAGTTTGGGGATGACGTAGATTCCAAAGGCATTCATCAGCCCCAGAATAATCGCTCCCAGGAAAGCTCCCGATAAACTGCCCAGCCCGCCGATGACCACGATGATGAAACACTCGATGATGACGGCCATATCGGACCCCAGGGCCACGACCGACATCGGGGGCATCAGCGTTCCGGCTAAACCGCCCAGCCAGCAGCCGAACATGAACACCCCGGTATAAACTTTCGGGACATTGATCCCCAAGGCATTGGCCATCTCGCGATTGTAGGTCACGGCCCGGATAATCCGCCCAAGACCTGTATAACGCATCAGGGCCAGGAGCCCAATAAAAACCAAAATTCCACAGCTGATGAGGAATAAATTGTAAACGGGAAACGACAGCCCCCAGATGGAAACTTTCCCGTTCACGGGCCAGGGGGCATTCACGGTATGGTATCCGACTCCCCATATGAATTTACAGCTTTCCCCAAGAATTAAAATCAAGCCGAAGGTCAAGATGTACTGGTAGAGCATCTCTTGCGCGTAAATGCGCCGTAAAAGAAAGACCTCAATGAGTCCGCCAACCAAGGCGACCCCGACGGGCGCCACGATCAGGGTCCACCAGAAGACTCCGGGAACATGCGCAAAAGTAGAAGTGAACGCGTAACACAAGAAACCACCAACCATATAGATCGATCCATGGGCGAGGTTCAGTACCTTCAGCGTACCAAAGATAATGGATAGGCCAGCGGCAATCAGAAAAAGAACTATCCCCACGCTGATCCCGCTTAAAGCCTGCCCGGCAGCCGCTTCGAAAGTCACGGGCCCTATCCTCTCTTTCTCGATGCGCGGGAAGGCGTAGCCACCTTCCCGGCATCCTTTTCTGCTCAACCCCCGAGGGTCCTACTTTCCTCCGCGAAGCTTCTTGATCTGCTCGATCGTATGGTAGCTCTCTTCCCCTACCTTTTCGGTTTTGGTAATAACTGGGAATGTAAGTTCTGGGATAAAATCAATGAACCCGAACCAGGTGGGCATCATGGCCTGATGGTCATAGGGTCGGATCGGAACCCTACTGACAAAGGTATCCAGCCCCATTCCTTCCAGGGAATCAATAATTTTTTCGGTATCCACGGCGCCGACTTTTTCAATGGCCGCCTTCACGGCATAGATGATGAAGTACTGATTCATGGCTCCATAGGAAGGCCAAAATCCCACCTTCTTCTTGTGCTTCTCGACGAAGGCGTTGCTTTTCGGTTCTTTAATGTCCCAGAAGGGGTATCTGCCAGTGGCCAGGGCTCCTTTGGGATAAGGTTCCCCTCTCTTGACTCCATGCCAAGTTTCCACATCGCCGGCGCAGGCTTGAATCGCATGCATCTTGTCGTAAAGGCCAAAGGCATAGGCCTGCTTGGAGAAAGCTAATTCTCCTCCGCCATAGATGCAGGAGAGGAAGAAGGCGTCAGCACGGGAGTTGGCGATTTTCGTGATATAAGCGGTGAAATCGGTGGTGCCCAGGGGAGCCCAGAGTTCATCCACAATTTTGGCATCAGGAACGACCTCCAGATATTTTTCTTTGAATTGTCGAATCGCGTTTTTCCCCATTTCGTAATCGAAGCCCAGGCTGATTATTTTTTTGTCCCGCCACGTTTTCCCCAAAGCCAAGGCTGGAGCGTAACCCCAGTAGGGGACGGCATTGGTGTCAATGCGGAAAATGTAGCGGTGGAAATTTTCCTCCGTTATGCTCGAGGATTGGGAGATATTGACGATAAAGAGTTTCTTTTCCCTCTTGACGTAGTTGGAGATGGCCAGGGCCACGGCGCTGCTGATCGTCCCGGTGAGGAAGTCAGCTTTTTCACTTAACAATAAATCCTTGGCCTCCCGTAAGCCAATTTCTGGATTTAGCTTATCATCCCGGGTGATCCATTTTAAGGGCCTCCCCAGAATTCCTCCAGCGGCATTGATTTCTTCAACCGCGATTTGGCCTCCAGCTTCGGAGCTGATGCCATACATGGACATAGCTCCGCTCATGGCATGGATAAACCCAACAACGATTGGTTTCTTCTCTGCGGATTGTGCTGGGGCTGTAGAAACCAAGGTCATCATCAATATAACGACCGCCATGACTGAAACAATTGCTGCTTTTTTCATGAGGAGCCTCCTCTCCTTGATTAAAAGATTCTAAGCATTTCAGGAACGTTGGCCGCCATTCAAATTTTCTTTTTTCACCTCCTTTATGCTGGTTGATGCGAGCTAAAAGTTGAGGGCCCTTCCGTGAAATCTCCCTGCCCCAGATATGAATTGCCAATTCTTAGCATTTTTAGGGGAAAGGTCCTCTTGTCACCAACCTCCACTTGCCAAGATTGCCCATAATATATTGAAATTAAGAAGAATTACAAGACTATTTTAACTCCAGCAGGAGGTCGTCAGGTCTTTTGTAAATCTGATTATTTTTTGGTATTTTTTAAAAAAGATATCTGCTCTTAGCGGTTATATGAATAGAAAGGGTCAGTCCAGGAATTGATGAATGGGGTGTAGAAAATATTCCTAATGGGCCTTCTGTTTTTCATCCTTGGGTTTCTGTTGTTTCTTTCGCTGCTCCTGCTGGCGTTTTTGTAATTCCTGGGCTTTGCGCTGTTCCTGGATAGCTCGTTGTTTTTGCAGTTCCTGGGCTTTGCGCTGTTCCTGGATGGTCCGCTGTTTTTGTAGTTCCTGGGCTTTGCGCTGTTCCTGCAACACCCTTTGTCTCTGGATTTCCTGGGCTTTCTGTTGTTCCTGGATAGCTCGTTGTCTTTGGAGTTCCTGGGCTTTCTGTTGTCCCTGGACGGCCCGCTGTCTTTGCAGGTCCTGGGTCTTCCGCTGTTCTTCCTGGAACTTGATTAAAGCTCTCCGCCGGCGCTCCTCCAGGAACCTCCGCTTGTCCGGCGGCTGCTGCTGCAGGGCCGGGCTCCTTCTTATTTCCACGATCTGTCGTTGTTGCTGCTGGAGGGCGGGAGTGTTCCCCTGGATCTGGTAAACCCGCACCAGCCGCACCCTGGGGGCGACAACATAGGGCGTGAGAAACACCGCTCTATTATAATAGACAGTCGCCCGGTCATAGTCCTGCCTCCTCTGGAAATAGATATCTCCCAGGGAAATGTAGGCCGGGGCAAAGTTCGGATCGAGCCGCGTAGATTGATCCAGGAGAGCGATGCGCTGCTCGTCGCTCAGGGCTTTTCCCTCCGGGGTGTAAGTGTCCATGGCGCGGGAGTATAATTGGAAAGCTTCCGGGGAGTTCGTGGGCTTCGCGGCTAACAGGGATTTCTCCTGATCGCTCAGGGGTAGGTTCATGTTGGCCAGAAAAGAAGCGACGATTTTGTCCTGAAGCTCGAAAATCTGATCCAGTTTCCCCGTGCATTCGGCGGCGGTGCGGACCTTTGCCTCTTCCACTTTCAAAAACCTGGCATTGATGCGGATCGTCTGGCCGACGACCTGGAAAGAGCCAATAACCAGCTCTTCCGCGCCCGCCATTTGCCCGGTTTGGGCCGCGGTGGACTCGGAGATCAATCCGGTCTGCCCCAGTTCGATCTCCTTCATCGCTTCGGCAAGCTTGAGCCTCTCCACCAGGCTGAAATAGGGGAGGCTGCCCAGCTTGGTGCTTATGGATTCGGCGATCCCCGTGCACAGCCAATCGTGGTCCTTTTGGCCGCTGATGTTCGTAAAAGGCATGATGGCGATGACGATGGGTTCATATTCTTCCGCCGACGGCTCTGCCGTTTCCGGGGCCGAGGGCAGAGAAGATGCTGTTGGCCCCGTGGCGGCCGGGGAAGATACAGGAGGACCCACAGCCGGTGGAGGAGTAGCGCACCCCAAAAGAATTACCCCGAGCATCACGGTCTGAAGAAGAAAAAGGTCTTTTCCCATAGCCCTTAAGTAACTCATTTTTTTGTTATCGGAACAAATGTCCAGATTCTTAAAGGAAGAAATCCAAGTCTTGAGTATAGTTCCTCCAGCATGGACCTGGAAATTATCACAGCAACACACCCGAACATTGGCCGCAAACTCAATTGCCTCAAAAATCTTAGGCGCATAACGGATTAGATTACTTCTTCCACATCTGGTTTTCTTTTCCGCAGCTTGGGCAGAAAGGAAAAGGAAAGGATCACCAGAGCAATGCT
>CAYQWO010000212.1:0-6491 GCA_964421095.1 uncultured Syntrophaceae bacterium | reverse complement strand
ACGCGGAAAAAGTTTTGCAAATGCAAGAGCTGGTGAGAAGGGTTCCGGCCTCTTCCCACGTGATCGGGTATGCCGTGAAGTTGCTTCGTTCCACCCGCCCCAAAGAGCCGGAGGCTCTGCCGTTCGTGAAGGAGTGGGTGGAGTGGGGCGCGGGGCCCCGGGCTTCCCAGCACCTGATCCTGGCGACCAAAGCCCGGGCCATCTTGCAGGGGAGATACGTTGCTTCCGTGCAAGATGTGCGGGCGGTCCTCCGTTCTATCTTAAGACACAGAATCATAACGAACTTCAAGGCTCAAGCAGAGGGGATTACTTCGCTGGCCATCATTGACCGGCTGCTGGAAGAGGTAAAGCCTTGAACCACTTTGATCCCAGAGTTTTGGCCAAGTTGAAGAACCTTTCCTTGAGAGCCCGCTTCGTGGTGGACGGGGTGATGGTGGGAATCCACCCTTCCCGGGCCAAAGGCCTGAGTGCGGAGTTCGAGGAGCATCGGGAGTATTCTCCGGGCGATGATGTGCGCCGGATTGACTGGAAAGCCTACGCCAAGTTTGATCGCTATTCGATCAAAGAGTATCGGGAGGCCACCAATTTAAAGGGCCACATCCTCCTGGATGCCAGCTCTTCCATGAGCTACGCCTCCGATGGCTGGAGCAAATTCGAATATGGCTGTACCCTGGCTGCTTCGCTGGCCTATCTCATGCTGAAGCAACAGGACGCGGTCGGTCTCATCACTTTTTCCAGTAAGATTGAAAACGTGGTTCCACCCCTGGCCGCACCCGGGCACCTCTTGGCGATCCTGAAAGAGTTGGAAGATCGAAAACCGGCCGGAGAAACGGCGGCCGGTGCTGTCCTCCAGGAGCTGGCCGGGTCCGTAAAGCGGCGCGGGTTCATCATCTTGATCTCCGACCTGCTGGAGGAACCCGATGCGGTACTGAAGGGATTGAAGCAGCTTCGCGCCCGGGGGAATGATGTCCTGGTTTTTCATCTGCTGGACCCGGATGAGCTGGAGTTTCCTTTCGAAGAGCCCACCCTGTTTCGGGATCTGGAGGAAGACATAAAACTCCTGACGGATCCCCAAACCATCCGCTCGGCCTACCTGAGGACCATTCATTCCCTCATAGAAGATTATCGAAAATCTTGCGCCTCTTACCTGATTGACTATTCGCTCTTTAATACTTCCATTGGCCTGGATCGGGCTCTCATTCGGTATCTAACCTGGAGGGAGAAGTTTAAGCCACCCTGAGCGAAATCTGGCAGGAGAAATCCTAAATACAAACCAAGATGCCACCAAGGCGGGAGGAAACAAATTCAAATGATCGAAGCATAATTCAAAGATCGGAATGAAGAAAAACCTGAAAATTTTCAAATTTGAATTTTCGATTTGTTTCGGATTTCGATATTCGAATTTCGAACTTGTACTTAGCCTATGAGCATTGCCTTTCTCAATCCTCTTTTTCTCTTTGGCCTGGCCGCTGGAATTCTCCCCATCCTGATCCACCGCCTGACAAAGAGGAAGTCCATCACGGTGAAATTTTCGGCCGTTCGCCTTCTCCTCCAATCCCAGCGGGTCATGACCCGGCCGCAGCGCCTGAAACATCTGCTTCTTTTGGCTCTCCGCATCCTGGCCGTGGTGAGCCTGGTTTTCATCATGGCCCGCCCTGCCCTTGTGCGGGAGAATGTTCTGGCGATGAGCGATCGCGGGATTAAAGTCTTGATCCTCGATAACTCCCTCAGCATGGGCTACAGAGAGGAAAGAGGCGAGCGCTATGAGCTGGCCAAGAAGGCAGCGAAGGAAGTGATCGAGGGATTCGACGGGCAAGTCATGGCCATCCCGACCGCGCCGGTTTTCGGTTGGGCTTCTGCGGCGCGAGAAATCCGCTGGATGGCCCGTCAGGAGGCATGGAGAGAAGTGGCCTCCATTCCCCTTTCTTTCGGGCGGGGAAACCCGGAAACTGCGCTGGGACTGGCCTATAGAGCTTTGAAAGATCTAAAGGGGCCAAAAGAAATCCTTTTCATCAGCGACCTCGCCCGCGGAGACTGGGAAGGATTTGACATGAGTAAGATGGGAGTTGTCTCTGCGGAGGCGGGAATTACTTTTCTCAGGATCGGAGGGGCCAGCCGGGATGCGAACTTCGCCGTCAAAAGGGTGCATCTGGCGGAAGGGGAACCCGTGGTCGGCGTCCCTGCCCGCCTGGAGGTGACGGTAGCCAGTTTCTCTGATCAACCTGGATCTCCTTTCGTGCAGTTATATCTTTCTGGTGTTAAAGCAGACCAGAAAAAAATGGAACTCGGACCCGGCGAGGAGGGAAAAGCATTTTTTGAGCTTTTCCTGGAAAAACCCGGATGGATCGATGGTGAATGTAGACTGTCTGAGGATCCTTTACCTTTAGACGACCGGTTTTATTTTCCCCTGCGGGTAAGAGATAAAGTAAAAGTTCTCGTCGTGGACGGGGACCCCAGAACATCCCTCAAGGCCAGCGAGAGTTACTACTTGCTGAATGCCTTAAATCCGGGTGGTGCGGATGGGTCGCCTTTCCTGGCTGCAATAATAACCGAACGGCAGCTGGCTGATCTCGATCTTCAGCCATATGGGGCCATCTTCCTGCTCAACGTAGCCCAGCCCCCAGCATACCCGGTGGCTTCATTCTTAGACTCAGGGAAACCTGTTTTTCTTTTTCTTGGAGACCGGGTAATCCCGGAGGCCTACAATCGGCTTCCCTTTTTTCCTTGGAGGTTGGGAGAGGTAAGGGAGTCCCCCACTCAGCCAGAGAGGATCGCCCAAATCGATCATAATGATGAAGCCTTGCGTCCCTTTTCAGGAGGGGGTGGGGCAAGCCTTCGGAGTGCCTCTTTTCGAAGGTATTTCAAGATTGAGGGAACGAAAGGAAGTCTTGTTACCCTGCAGAACAGAGATCCTCTTTTTGTTCAGGCTGAGATGGGCAGAGGCAGGCTCTTCCTGTTTGCCTCCAGTGCGGATCTGGATTGGAATGATCTTCCCTTGAAAGCTGCTTATCTACCTTTGATTCAGGGAGCCCTTAAAGAGGCGGTAGGCCTTTCCCGGCAGAATATGGTCCCGGGAGGGACCTTCGGGGAAAAGGTATCTTTTGCTCAAGCTACTGATCCTCAGGAGAGGCCCGGGATATATAATTTCTCTTCTCCGTCTGGCGAAAGACGCCGGGCCGTGAATCCACCGCTGGAGGAATCGGACCTGACAAAAATATCGGCCGAAGAGATGAGAAAGAAATTCGGAACCATAGAGTTACGGATGGTTGAATATAGAGAAGGGACCTTGAGTGCCGCCAATGCGGGGCGCAAGGAACTGTGGCCCTTCCTGCTTATTTTCCTTTTGGTCATCCTGGCTGTCGAAATGAGGGTGGCCGGCCGGATATGATTTCCCGGAGACACTTTTTATCTTTAAGCCTGGGCCTGACCGGGGCCCTTTTTTCCGGGCCTAAATTCTCCTTTGGCGGCCCACTGCCCCAATTCTTTTTTGCCCAGATCCAATACCGGGGTGGAGATTGGGACCCTAACCCTCAATTTGTGGAGGCCATTGCCGAGGAGCTGGAGCTTCGAACCAGTATAAATGCCCGCAAGGAGAGACGCGTCTTAAACATTTCCGACCCGGATCTATTCTTCTGCCCCTTCCTGTACATTGCGGGGAAATATGAGTTTGAGCCCTTTTCTGCCCGGGAAAGAGAGATTTTGAGAAGATTCCTGACCTTCGGGGGATTTCTCTTGGCTGAGGATGCCCTTGGGGCCAAAGGCTTCGGGTTCGATGGAGCCTTTAACCGGGAGATCCGGGAAATCTTTCCCCACCATGAGCTCAAGAGGCTCCCTCCGGATCATTCGGCATACCGGAGTTTTTATCTGCTCGACAGCATCGGTGGACGGCAGAAAGTGAATTCCTACCTCGAAGGGATCACCATAGATAACTGGACGCCCATTATCTACTCCCGCAATGACCTTTCAGGGGCCTGGGCCCGGGATAGGTTTGGTAAGTGGGTCAACGAATGCGTGCCGGGGGGTGAGCCGCAAAGATCTTTGGCGCTCAAGGCGGGAGTCAACATTATCGTCTATGCGCTCACTTCTGATTACAAGAAAGACTTGGTGCATCATCCTTTCATCAAGAGGCGGCAGAATTTGTGAGCTTGAACCCGATCAGCATAGCGCCCGTTTTCCCTTTTTGGCTGATTCTTCTCCTTTTCGGCGCTGGATTGGCTTCGGCCATCTATGTATACAGGCTCATCCGGGAAAGGCTGGGCCGTAAAAAGGCTGTGGCCATCTCTTTCCTTCGCCTCCTCAGCATTTCTCTCCTCATCTCTTTGGCCCTTAACCCATCTTTGGATCTGCGGCGGGAACTAAAGACCTCGCCAGCTTTGAGCATCCTGGTGGATGCTGCGCAAAGCATGGGTTTGCCGGGCCATGCGGGACAGGGCAGCAGATTGGACGAAGTTAGGAGACTTTTGCTCGACGGGTCGAAGCCCCTCTTAAAATCTCTGGCTGAAAAGTTTGAGGTCCGGGTTTACGCCTTGGGTGAGTCCTTCCAAGACATCAATCCAGAAAAACTCCGAACGCTGCGGGCGGCAGGAGGAAAAGGCGATCTGAGCGAAGCCGCCGCAAAGTTAGCCGGAAAGAATTCCGCCGTCCTCCTGATCAGTGACGGGAAAGTGAAATGGGGTGGAAATAATTCAACGGGTCTGCCCATCATCACCATTCCCGTGGGAGATGAGGAAAAATACAGGGATATATTGATCAAGAGCGTTAAAGCTCCCGCGATGGCTTTTCGGGGCAGGGAGGTAGTAATCGATGTGGCCGTAAAAGGTTACGGATATGCCGGCCAAACGCTCCCGGTGGTTCTGCAGGAAGGGGAAAAGCTTCTGACGGCCCGAAACGTTCGCCTCGCCGGCAACCCGGGCGAAGGAACCGTCTCCCTTTCGTTCACGCCCGAAGAATTGGGCCAGCATAAGCTTTCTGTTTCGGTTCCGCTCCAGTTTGGGGAGAGCCTGGCTGCCAATAATGCCGTGGACCTCTCTCTGAAAGTGGTGCGGGACAAAATCCGGATCTTGATGGTCTCCGGTACGCCCAGCCTGAATTACCGGTTCATGAGGATGGCTTTCAAGAATGATCCCTCCATCGACCTTCTCTCCTTTGTCATCCTGAGGACCCCTTCCAATATTTTGAATGTGCCGCTGCAAGAACAGAGCTTGATCCCTTTGCCGGTGGAAACGCTCTTCAACAAGGAGCTCAAAAACTTCGATCTACTCATATTTGACAACTTTTTGCACCGCCCTTATTTCCGGCCTGATTATCTGGAAAGCATCAGGGATTTCGTGAGGGAAGGCGGCAGCCTGGCCGTAATCGGGGGTCCCAATTTCTTAGGAGAGGGGGGATACGTGGGTACGGCCATGGAAGAAATACTTCCAGTGAGGTGGGCAGGAAAGGAGAGTTATCGCCAGGCCTCGCCGCTGGATGTCAAGCTGAGCCGGACAGGAGCTGCTCATCCGGTTACAAGGCTATCGCCGGATGAAAGCGATAATTCCAGGCTCTGGCGGCAGATGCCTCCCTTGGACGGGTTCAACCTTCTGGAGCCTAAGAGGACCGCAGCGGTCCTGCTGGAAGGCAGCGACGGAGTCTCCTGGCCCATACTGACGGTCGGCAGCTACCGGAAAGGCCGCGTCTTGGTCCTGGCCACCGATGATTCCTGGAAATGGAACATGGGCCTGGTGGCCAAAGGGAAGGGAAATTGGGCCTACCTCAGATTCATGGAGAAAATGGTCCGCTGGCTCACCCGGGATCCCAGTCTGGATTCCGTCCAGATTATCCTGCCGGAAACTACTGGAGCAGCGGGGCAGGAGACAGAATTTCGCATCCGGGTTAGGGAAACCACTTCGCCTAAATCAACAGGGGCAATTTCATTGTCTGTGCTGAATCCGGAGGGCGCAAAAATCAGTTCCCGCCTCAGGGCCATGGGGCAGACGGGTGAGTATCTGGGAGCTTTTTTCCCAGAAAAAGGAGGAGTATTTAAGATAAGGGTCGAGACCGGGAGCGGGTCTTTCGAGGATTCCATCCCCATCGTTGGGTCCGGCGAAGGCCTGGACGGGGCTCCTGAACATGAACAGTTGAAAAAGATTTCAATTGCTACCGGAGGAAAAGTGCTGGCCGGGAGCGATGATTTGCTGGAAGAAATATGGGCATACGCGGAAAAGCGCCAAGGTCGTTTCCTCGAAGAGAGACGCCTTGCTCTCTGGGATAATCCGTATGTCCTGACTCTCATCGTGGCCCTTCTTTCGGCAGAATGGTTTCTCCGGAGGAGATGGGGACTGATATAAAAAACCTAAATTCGAAGCACGATCCCGCCTAGGCGGGACGAAACAAACGCCAATGACGGAAATACCAAACTTAAAAAAGGGATCATCTCCAAATTAATACAAACGCAGTAAATATCGTTACATGTCATTGCGAGCCCGAAGGTCGCGGCAACCTCACCCCCTCCC
>CAYQWO010000211.1:0-6517 GCA_964421095.1 uncultured Syntrophaceae bacterium | reverse complement strand
AAAAATGAAGGCTGCGGTTTTTAAGGAGAAGAACTTATTGGCGGTGGAAGACGTTCCCGATCCCAAGCCGGCGGAAGATGAAATCGTGTTGAAGGTGAGCTATTGTGCGATTTGCGGATCGGACCTGCACCGTTATTGTTACGGGATGATGTCCCCTGGAACCATCATGGGCCATGAGTACTCAGGGGTGGTCGCGGAGGTAGGCAAGAAGGTAAGGGGGCTGAAAGTGGGAGACCGGGTCACTCGTTGCGGGGGAAAGGTTAACCTGGGAAGGGATCTGCCTAACTTTCCCCCGCGGTACAGTGCCAAAGAGAGAGGGCTCTTACCCCAGAGGCCGGGAGCTTACGCTCAATACCTGGCGACCCCCCAAGACATGGTGATGAAGCTTCCGGATACCATCTCTGATCTGGAGGCTTCGCTGATCGAGCCCCTGACGGTTGCCCTGCATATGGTTCGGATCTCTAACATTCGGCTGGGGGACCAAACCGTCGTTCTGGGGGCAGGCCCCATCGGACTTTTTGCCCAGCAGTGTGCTACCCTGGCAGGGGCGTTGAAGGTTTTTGTCTCCGAAGTAAATCCTGCCCGGCAAAAAGCTGCGTCGGATCTCGGCGCTTCTGAGGTTTTTGATCCCACGAAAATCGACCTGGTCAAAGAAATCGTAAAACGAACCGAGATTGGAGCAGACATTGCCTTTGAGTGCGCCGGAGCCAAACCCACCCTCCAGCAGGCCCTCGAGATGGTGCGGATGGGCGGGAGAGTCATGGTGGTTTCCTTGGCCTGGGAGCAGGTGGATTGTCTGCCCGTGGAGTGGGTGGGAAGGGAGGTAGAGTTGAAAGCGTGTTACGCCCATCTGAACAGCGAATGGCTCATTTCCCTTTCTCTTCTGCGGGAGAAAAAGATTAAAACAGCACCGATGATATCCAAAATTGTTAGTTTGTCTGAAATCCAGGAGGCATTTCAAGAACTCTTAAAGCCGGGGAATGAGCTTGTTCAGGTATTTGTTCAGTGTAATTAAAAGGAGTTTTGCGAGCAGTGGAACCAAATCGGTCAAGAATGGAGGATAAGGCCCAACCAGATTTTTTCAAAAAGAAAGGAGAAAAAAATGAGAAACGATAAGATTGTGATGTTGGTATTGAGCCTACTCTTTGTTTGCGGCCTTACGACTGCGGGGTTTTCTCAAGATTTTCCCAAAAAACCCATAAGAATGATTATTGCCTATTCGGCTGGAGGGGGGACGGATGTCCTGGCCCGGTCCTTTCAACCGCCTTTAGAGGCCGCCCTGGGAGGCAAGGTGGTCATCGAAAATATCCCGGCCGGGACCACCAAGGTGGGTACGATGGAGGCGATGAAAGCCAAACCGGATGGTTATACCCTCATCCTGATGCCCGACCCTGGATGGGTGGCCTACTATTATTCGGGCACCTATGATATCAAAGTCTGGGAGCAAATGACTCCGATTGCCAATTTGACCACCGAACCTTATGGTTTTGTGGAAGTCAGGGCGGAATCCCCCTTCAAAACCTGGGCGGACCTGGTGAAAGGGGCCAAAGAAAAGCCGGGACAGTTAACCTGCGGAGGTCCGGGAGCAGGGGGAATGATGGAACTGATCATGATGACGATTACGAAATCAGCCGGGATTGAAACCCGCTATGTTCCTTTTGCCGGCGCTGGCCCTAGCCGGGTTGCTATGCTTGGCGGCCACGTGGATTTTCGGGTCTGCCAGCCTACCGAAGCGATCACCATGATCCGCGCCGGGAAGACCAGGGGGCTGGCTGTGTCTACGGACAAGCGCATGGAGGCGATACCCGACGTTCCCACGTTCAAAGAATTGGGGATTGGCCCGACCATAACCCTGACCCGGTCGATCTGGGGACCGCTCAATCTTCCTCCCGAGATTGTGGACTACATCAGCAAGGCAGTGGAAAGGGCAGCGAAAGATCCTAAGTTCGTCAAAACGATTCAAGATGATCTTCTTTATACAGTGGAATACCGCCCCGCCCAAAGATTGATCGAAGAGACGAAAAAATTCGACCAAACTTGGGGAGAGATGCTAAGGGCGAGTTACAAAAAGTAAAGGGAAACGTATGAGGAATCGAGATATCCTGAGCAGCCTGGCGTGGTTGGGGATCGGGATCCTTTTTCTGGTCGGGAGCCTGCACGAGGGGCTTTTTAGAAAAGGGGTCCCGGGCCCCGGGTTCCTTCCCTTCATTACGGCTCTTTTTTTGATGACCCTCTCCTTAATGGTTTTTTTCCCCGCCCTGGCCAAGAAAGGGAAAGACACGGAGAAGGTGGAGAATTTTTTTCCGGCGAAGGATAGCCTGCGAAAGGTATTGCTCGGGCTGGTTGCTTTATCCCTATTCGGCGTAGCCTTAGAGTACCTTGGCTACCTGGTCACCACTTTTTTATTCTTCCTGTTCACTTCCCGAATTATGGAGCGGGAAAAATGGAAAGGCCGCCTGATTTTGGCCCTCTTCACCGCGGTAGGTTCCTATTTCCTTTTCGTAGTATTGCTGCAGGTGCAACTGCCCAAAGGAATTCTGGGGATGTGAGGAAGCTGGCATGGAAATCTGGAATGCTTTTTACTTAGCCTTTAGCATTGCCCTGGAGCCTTTGAACCTATTCCTCTGTTTTCTGGGCTGCCTGATTGGAACCTTTGTGGGGGTTCTTCCGGGGTTGGGTCCTGCGGCTTCAATTTCTCTCTTACTCCCCATAACCTTCAAACTCCCCCCGGTTTCGGCCATTATTATGCTCGGGGGGATTTATTACGGAACCATGTATGGCGGGTCAACCACCTCCATTTTGATCAACGTACCCGGGGAAGCAGCCTCCGTCGTCACCTGTTTAGACGGCTACCAAATGGCCCGCAAAGGACGGGCGGGTCCAGCTTTAGGGATCGCGGCTTTCGGATCTTTCCTCGCCGGGACTTTCGGGACCATCATGATCATGATTCTAGCTCCTCCCCTGGCCACCATCGCTTTGAAATTCGGGCCTCCAGAATTCGTAGGACTGATCTTCTTGGGCTTGACCATGGTCACTTACCTTTCCAGTGGTTCCATGGTCAAGGCCTTGATGATGGCGATGGTGGGCCTGTTAATCAGCTACATTGGCATCGATATCGTGACCGGGAGGGAGCGGTTTACCCTGGGTATAGCCACGATGGCCGGCGGGTTTGACATTGTTCCCATCGCCATGGGCTTGTTCGGAATATCGGAGGTTTTGCTAAACCTCGAAAGGTCAATGGGAACCAGAGAAGTCTTTCAAACCAAAATCGAGCATCTCTTCCCCAATAAACAGGACTGGGTAGATGCGTCGGGTCCGATCACCCGGGGGTCCATCCTTGGATTCCTTTTGGGTTTGATCCCCGGAGGGGGTGGTTTGATCGCCTCTTTCATCTCCTATGCGGTGGAAAAAAAGGTCGCCAGGAACCCCGAGAATTTTGGCCAAGGCGATATCCGGGGGGTCGCTGGACCGGAAACGGCCAACAATGCGGGGGCCCAGGGGGCTTTTATCCCCATGCTGACCATGGGAATTCCCTGCAATGTGGTGATTGCCATCCTAATGGGGGCCCTGATGATTCATGGGGTGACTCCGGGTCCCAGGTTATTGGTAGACCATCCCCAGGTATTCTGGGGCGTGGTGGGAAGCATGTACATTGGGAATGCCATGTTGCTTATTTTGAACCTTCCCTTGATCGGGCTCTGGGTCAGGCTCCTGAAAGTCCCCTATTCTTATCTGTTTCCCTTTATCTTTCTTTTCTGCCTGATCGGCGCCTACACCGTGGGCAATAATATCATGGATGTTTATATTATGATCCTTTTTGGCGTCCTGGCATATCTCCTGAAAAAATATGAGTATGAACCTGCGCCCCTTGTCCTGGCCTTTGTTTTGGGACCCATGTTTGAAAATGCCCTCCGCCAATCCCTGATCATCTCGGGCGGCAGTCCGGTAATTTTTCTGTCGCGGCCTATCTCCGCGGTGTTTGTGCTCGTATCATTCTTCTTTTTACTTTCCCCTTTGGTATTACGGTTATGGGGGAGACAGCGTCCAGGTCTCCTGGTACAGGAGAAATAAAAAGAAGTTCCTTTGGGAAAGCCCGCCTTTCCGATCTGGAATTTAGGAGACGGGCATCAGGACCTGCAAAGCCTTTGGAAGGACACGGAAGGTGGCTGGGGTCTGCCCCATCAGGTCCCCATCGCCATGAAATTTCAGTGGCGGAGAGGATGCAATCGTCACCGCAGATGCTCTAATAAAGCGGACTCCCGGGAGGCCTTTGAACCCGAGGTGGGAGAATAGGGGAGCTCGGGCCAGGATGCGCAATTTGGGCACGGCGGGGACTAAACAAATTTCCATTAAACCGTCATCAATCCTGACCGTCGAGGCGATTCTTAAAAGCAGGCCATAGCGCGGAATTTTTGTGAAGAGAACTTGCCAGACAGGACCGCTGTATTGCCAATCCTGGGCCGTGATCGAAATCCATGGAAACTGGTACCGCATAAATTCCAGCGGAACGGCCGGGAAGAAAGGGTAAATCCCTTTCCACCGGCCCCTCCACTGCTGGGCCCGCTCGATTACGGCCACGTCAAACCCTATTCCCCCCGCGCCAGCGATGTAAGAGCCGGAGTCAGTCTCGATGACATCTGCGGCTCTCGGCTGACCTTTGCGCAGTACCTCCAGGGCTTCGCGGAGATCAAGGGGAATCCCCCAGTTGCGCGCCAAGTCATTCGCTCCCCCCAGGGGAATTACTCCCAAGGCAGTGGCTTGGTTCACCAAGGCCGGCAAGACGGAATGCACCGTGCCGTCCCCCCCGCCGACGACCAAGCAATCGCACCCTTGACGTAGGGCCTGAAAGGCGATGGTCAAGGCCTCCTGAGGATGGTGGGACAAAAAGCAATTCGCAGATGGACAGAGGTCCCTGATTTGGTCCACGAGGTTGGGGAAAAGCCTTTTCCCCTTTCCGCCCCCGGCGGCTGGGTTGACGATAATGATGATTTTCACTTTATCCCGGGAAAAAACGTGGAATAGTCTCCTAAGAAATATTTTCCCAGAAAATAAGCCACAGAAAAGAGGAGAATGGCCAGGCTAAGTTTCTTCTTGAAAGATTGCGGGCGGGCGGATCTCAGATTAAAATAAGTACCGGCAACACACGCTATCAGAAAAAAGGGGTCGGTGAGGAAGATGACTCGCAGGGTATAGGTCTCGGAACTCAGCGGCCAGAAAAAGGCCATCCCCCAGTCGATGGTCAGATCCTCCAGAAGATGAAAGATCACACCGACCGCGCTGAAGGCCAGCAGGCTCCGGTAGTTTTTATGCGAACCGAAAAAATAGAAAAGGGAAGCGATCAGGAAGATTAAAGAGGGGGCGGCCCAAAAGTTATGCGTTATGGTTTCGTGGTATTGAGCGTAAGAATGGACCCCGAAAAAGAGGGATAAGGAATCTGCGTCCGGGGCCAGACTGGCGACCAGCGTGGGCGGAAGTAGTTTTCTCCTCTCCTGTCCCTCGGGAAGTACGCCGGTGACCAATAAGGATGCGCTGAAGATATGAGATACCGGGTCCAAGAGCGTTTCCCGCGTGCCGGAGATTTTTTTCGCCACCCCTTTGGTCGGCTCAGCGGCCCCCTGCGAGTCAATCGATTTCGATTCTTCCCGGCGAGGGTGGCGAAAAATTCTTTACGGTCCCCTCTGGCGTTGGAGTTTGGGGGTAAGCTTTTTCCTTTTTCCGGGATTGCCAGTAACCTATGGGCCGAAGAATGAGATGGTAGAAAAGAAAGCCACTCACCGCCAAAAAAAATTCGATCACCCGATCTTTGAAACTCAAACCCACAAAGTCCAAATTCAATCCACCCTCCGCTATATTCATTTTTTCAGAGCATAGGTGAGGAAACGGCCCTTTTTCGCGATCTGCAGCTTGTCCTCGCGGGCCAGCCAGCCGATGGCCTGAAGAATTAAATTCGATTCGACTTTTACACCTTTCCTTAACTGGGTTAGATTTGCTTCTTCGTTCTCATTCAAGAACCTCCACACCTTTCCTGCGGTTTCTCCGATTTTTGGGATCATGGCTTTCCTCCAGCAAATTTTCTTTTATTATAACTTTTCGAAGGAAATTGAGCCAAGAATTTTTGGGCAACCTTTTAGAGGAATTCCTGGTTCGTTACATACATCGAAGCCGTAGCCTCAGCAGCCAGGGTACCGTCCTCCAGTTCGGCTCTGGCGTAAGTCTCCACCAGCTTTCGGGTTTTCTTTTTCACCTCCCCGGTAAGGAAGATCTTTTGACCGGTACGGATGGTCTGCCGAATGCGCATTTCCATCTTCGCGGTCATGCCTCTAATTCCCTGAAAGTAGAGGACATACCCGAAGGCTTCATCCAGGCAGAGGGCGAGCAGACCGCCATGGAAAATCCCGTTCCAGCTCTGATGATAATTCCCAGGAGTGAATTCGGCTTTCGCCTTTCCATCCTCAAAACGAAATTGTAGCTTCAGGCCGATGGGGTTGGCTTGGCCGCAAGCGAAACAGAGGTTGTA
>CAYQWO010000210.1:0-6549 GCA_964421095.1 uncultured Syntrophaceae bacterium | reverse complement strand
CCTCAAAGCAGGAAAAGGCCGGGGGGTCCTTAATTTGGAATAATACCGATTTCTTCCTGGGGAAGAAATCGATTTAAGAATATTATTGAAATTTCCCTTATAGATAAATAATATACTACCCAGGAATTGCCGCCGTTTAAATTATCTGGGGAGGGTTCAAAATGAATGATTATGATAAAACCCTGGAAAAGCTCTCGACAATAGAAAAAGCCATCGATGAAATGCTGGAATTGCGCCAGCAGGTCCTTGAACTGCGGGCAGCGGAAAACCAGCGCCAGAAGGCCATTGAGGCCCTACGGGCGAGTGAGAAGAAATACAGAACTCTCGTGGAGAATATCCCGCAAAAACTATTCATGAAGGATACGGATGGAGTTTATGTATTTTGTAATGAAAAATACGCTGCGGACCTGAAAATTAAACCGGAGGAAATTTTCGGAAGGACCGATTCTGAATTTTTCCCGAAGCAATTGGCTGAGAAGTACCTCTCCGATGATAAAAGAATCATGGCCGCGGGGCAGTTAGAAAATATCGAAGAGAAGTATGTCCACGATGGACAAACATTTATTGTGCATACGGTCAAAACTCCGGTCAAGGATGAAAAAGGAAAAACGATCGGCATCCTGGGTATTTTCTGGGATATTACGGAACAGAAGCGGAACGAAGATGAAATGAGAAAATACCGGGTGCATCTCGAGGAACTCATATCCCATCGTACAGCCGAACTCCAAACGGTGAATAAACAATGGCAGCAGGAGGTCACCGAGCGCCGGCGA
Source organism: uncultured Syntrophaceae bacterium (assembly GCA_964421095.1). Taxonomy (GTDB): domain Bacteria; phylum Desulfobacterota; class SM23-61; order SM23-61; family SM23-61; genus CAYQWO01. The sequence continues at coordinate 5,776 of CAYQWO010000210.1, read as the reverse complement.
GTGGAGAACCAGCTGCAGGAAATGGAAAGAATGTACCGGACCCTGTTGGAAAATACGGGAACCGCAACCGTCATGATTGGAGAAGACGCCATCATATCCCTGGCCAACAGAGAATTTGAAAAACTCTCCGGGTATTCCAGAGAGGAAGTAGAGGGAAGGAAGAGTTTATCCGAATTTATCGGCCAGGATGATTTCGAAATAATCAAGGAGTTCTATCTCGCTGAAAGAACAAACCTGGATACGGGTCCCAGAGATTTTGAGGGCCGGTTCCTTGGCCAACGGGGGGATATCAGAGACGTCCGTATCATAGCCGGCGGCGTCCCCGGAGCCAAAAAGGCTGCGGTCTCCTTATTGGATATCACCGATCGGAAGCGCGCCGAGAAATCCCTGCAAACCTTGCAAGAAAAATATCAAGCCTTGGTAGAGAACGCCCATGAAGCCATTATGGTGCTGCAAGAAGGCCTGCTGAAGTTTTTCAATCCCAAAATTTTCAAAATTTCAGGCTATACGGAAGATGAACTCACCTCTCGGCCCTTTAAGGAATTCATTTACCCGGATGACCAAGATATGTTTGAACTTTACATCAAGAAACTCGGGTATGAAAGACTTCCCCAGGCCCAATCTTTCAGGCTGATGCACAAAGAAGGGCACATTCGGTGGCTGGAAAACAGAGGAGCCTTGATTCGCTGGGAAGGGAAACCGGCAATATTGAATTTTATGACAGATATCACGGAACGGAAGCAGGCCGAGGAGGAATTGCGGACCTCGATGGAGCCATTTCAGGAACTGGTGAGCGCCATGGAAAGAATCCTGTTTACTTTGAATCGGGGGAAAGCGGACCCTCTTTCACCGGCGGATCATCGGTGAAGGGAATGAGGCCACAAAGGCCATGAGCGACCGGCAACGCCCGGAGATGGCTCTATTCCCTTCATTTGGGCTATCCCTTGCTCAACTTTCGCAATATATCCCAAAAAGCCCCCCGGTATCCCTGCCGGATGGCCTCCATCAGCCGACTGTTCTCGTTGTAATTGTAATTCCGCTCCATATTCTTGCGACTCCCGATGAGAAAACGGGGGTCCCCGGTGATTTGTTTTTCGATGAAATCTTCCACGTCATCCCCCAATCCCACGGGAAGATAAAAGATGGGCTGAAGCATTTCCTCGTTTCCTTGAATCACTCCGTGAAGATTTCTATTGTCCCCGCCAAACCCTTCTTCGCCCATCACTCTCCGGGCTAGGGCGGTTCCCCGGTAGAGCCGCACCCCCAGACTGATTCCCACCCGATCTGGAGAGACTTTCTTCATCAGCTCAATCGTCTCCCGGATCGTCTCTCTGGTCTCGCCCGGCCCACCCAGGAGAAGGTCGAACATGAACGAGAAGCCGTGGTCGCGAGCGATCTGGGCGGTTTGGGCAATGGCCTCGGAGTTATGCGGCCGGCCCAGACGCCTGAGCATGGGATCATTTCCATGGTCCACTCCAAAGTCAATGCCCACACAACCCGCGCGCTCCATCCAGGAAGCCAACTCTTCTGAGAAAGGTGTGGGCGAGGCATACGCGTACCAGCGGATTTTGTCGCTTAACCCCTTATCCACGATTTCCTGGCAGACCTCGATCGCGTGCCTTTCAGGAATGTTGAACTCACTGTCGCAGGTATGGAAATGGTCTACCCCTTTTTGATAAAGATGGGCCAACTCCTCCGCCACATCTTTGGGGTTCCGCAAGCGGATGATTCTTCCCTTGCTGAGCGGGTCTGCGCAGTAGACGCATTTTTGGTCGCAACCTCGCTTAGTTTCAAACCCCACCATTCCCCCTTCGCGGAGGTAACGCGGATGATCGAGAGCTTCGCGCCGGGACAGACAAAGATTGTAAAGAGAACCATAGCGCACCGGGGTATGGTGATAATTTTTTTCCTGCTTGAATATCATTCCCGGAATATTCCCCAACGGTCTTCTTCCGGCGAGTGTTTCGGCCAGCTGCGGGAGGCTCCATTCCCCCTCTCCCTTTAATCCCATCTCCACCCCGCAATAGGAGAGGGCGGCCTCCGGCCGGATGGAGAAACCGACTCCGCCAAGGACCAGAGGGGCGTCGGTTCGATCCTGGATCTGAACGATTAATTCTTTGGTGGGCTGCAGGCAAAAATCTTGGCTGGGAAAATATGAGTCATCAATGTTCCGAACGGTGATGGCAATCAGCAGATACTCCCCATTTCCTAAAGAGCGAGCGAGCTCTTTCTGGGGATCGTCCGCGAAGGCCAGATCAAGAACCTCGGGCAGGAACCCTCTTTCTTCCAGAGTTTGGGCCAAGTAGTCTATGGCCACAGGGGTGACCACAGGCTTCATACGATTGGGGTTGACCAAAAGAATTCTTCCAGGCAATATACGGCTCCGCTCTCCGAGAGACGAATCGTCAACCATGGGCCCATATAGCCCGCGCTCAGGCAAATGGAAGCCGATGTTCCAGCTGGCCGTCTCTCCTTCCTTTTTACCGGCCAAAGGTTCCAGGATGGGAAGGCCTCAATGGAAAGCCAAGGTATCGGTGAGAGTATAATAGGTTTAAAGGAATACCGTCAAGGTTTTGTCAGTAAGAATTTCCGGTCGCAGGGCCATTTTTATAACCCAAACACGGGTAAATCTTTGGGATGGGTAATCACAAATTCTATATTTATTTCTTCCTTTTTTCCGGCAGGAATCTCAAATTCCCATAGGAGCACCCCTTCTCTATCTTGATAGTTTTTTTCGTTAGGAAGGGGTGTGATTTTGACATCCCGGACCTCGATCTTATCAGTTTTGGAGACGGGGATGCTGTCGAGAATTTTCATCTTTAATGGTTTCCCTTTCAGGTTCTCTACAGTTATTTTGAAAGCGACGTCCCGAACTACATTTTTTCTTTCCATCCCCCAAAGCGTCTCTTTAATCTTATCCCTTATTTTTTCTCTCTTGATTTTCACTTCTCGATCGACGCCCAGACTCAGATCGAATGGCTCCCCGGGTTTTTTCTCACGCAAAAAAGTTTTCCCGATGAACCTCCCGGCAAGAAAGACATTTAAAGGCCCGCTCAATAATTCCTTGTCGGCACTCGCTCTACAAACTAAAAAAGATACAGCGTTTAGCCTGGGAACCGCATAATAGAAAAATTCCCCTCTCAATTTCTTGGAAAAAATCGGCAAAAAGGTTTCCTTATCCTGAGACTGGATGTCAACCCCCTGGGGGATTTGATATTCAAAAGAAAGGGGCAATTCGGTTTTCTGGGCGTACACAAAATCTGCTTCTTCTCTCTCTTGCTGGGGAGCCATCATCGGTTCTTCACTGGGGGCGGCTATTTCTGCTTTTTGGGGAGCAACTCGGCGCTCCTGCAGCATGCTTTTGGCGCGGGGTCTTTCGATATCCAGAAACCAGCTGGCCAGGGAAGGGAGACCCGCTCCCGTTGAAGGAATCACGTTCGATAGGGATAAGGAGACATTCTTCCAATCCTCCCCCGTTTTTTGCCTGATCGCGGAAAACATAACTAAGTCTACTTCCGCCAAGCTCAAAGGGACGGCCACTCTATAAGAGGGTTGCCAGGAGGCCTGATGGACCAAATAATTGGCCTCGATCTTTAGCGTTTGCTCTCTTCGGGAGTTGAACAGAACCTCGATGACCTTTTTTGTCTTTTGCGGGGGAACTCTTAAAGAGTCCAGTTCCTTTTCGGTCAGTTTTATTTCTTTTTCGACCTCTTGGACCTTAGAATCCAGAGACTGTTTTCTTTCATAAATACTTTGGAAATTCGCCCCCAAAAAGGAAAGGGTTTTTTCTAAATCATCTAATTTCGGAAAATTGGTCTGGACATCCTTGGGAACCTGCGCTTGCGAAAAATTAATCAGGGAGCCCAAAAACAATTCCTTCTTGTTTAGAACCTCCTTTTCGTCCAAAATTTTTCTTTTCGCTTCCCTTAGGTCTCTTAGCTTTTGTTCCAGAATTCTTATATTCTCCTGGGGCGACTCTTTCAGACGGATTTCCTTGTATTGCACGCCTTGAATTTCTCCCTCTCCGAAGACTTTGGCGGAAACAGAGTCCTTATCCACACTGAATGCTTCCAATTCCAAGATAAACTCCTTTACCCCTCTACCGACCGTTACTTCGGCTTCTCTGTTTACCAGGGCCTGGTTGGAAAATAGAGTAATTCCTTTGATGACGGAGGGGACATTTTCTGCGGCCGGAGAAAAAGAGGTCGCGCCGAAAAAAAACAAGGAAACAAATAAGACCCGCCGAATCATAGTTCCTCCTTGCAGTTTGCCGATTCCCATTCGTCTGCCAAATAATGAGAGCTTATTGCTCCGCGGTGCATAGACAAAGGCAATGAAATCTAAATGTTTTTATATTTATCGCCCAATCAAACGAAGAACTTTAATCTAAAGGACAGGAAAAGGAGGGGCCTGCGGAAGGGGGAAATCCCCTCCGAGTCTATTCTGCTTTTTTGCGGTATTTTTGGTCATACAGATTCTGGTCGTAGGGGGCTCTTCGGCCGACGCAATTTTCCCGCGGGCACAACCGGCAGCTTTCGAAACTCTCTTCGGTGGGGAACCATATCCCCGACACAGATTTGATGGGCAACATCAAGAATGAGTCCGTAAGTTGAACCCCGATCAAACTCGGGCCATTCCCGAGGAAAGCAAATAGAGGCCGCTGTTCTGGCAATGGCCAATCCGGCAGGGATCCGGGGTTCATTCTCGAAATCCGCACCAGGCGATAGTGTTCGATGAGGTGATCATGCAGATAATTGATGGCCGTCCGTAGGGCCATTTCCTTGAGCACGTCCGCCCAAAACTTCTGCAGCATATCATCGAAGGAACGCGACCACTCCTCCAGCTCTAACCCGCAGGTGGTAATGTAGGGAAACACCCGGTGGACTCTTTCCAAGTTGACCCGCAAGACACGGCTCGTAAGCACAATGCCGTCGATGATTACCTGATCCTCTGTCCTGGATTCAATAAAGGCGGGCTTGTAGAAGGCCTTCGGTTTCCCGATGCCCTGGGCCTCGACAATGAGGTGTTTCAGCTTCCCGACATGTTCACTGCCCTCTTTGATTCTTAAGTTCTTACAAATCTGTTCAAGGTCGAAGTGCAGCGGGATCGTATCCAAGATTAACGCGTCCATGTTCCGTTACCTCAAGATATGGATTTGGCCAGGCGTCTCCAGGCTCGGTGCATTCCCCAATTACTGGGGATGAAAATTTGATGGCTCCGGCGAAGCGGCAGGAAACGCTTGAGCATCGAAGGGTAGGAATAGAAGCGGAGATTGATCCAGTCATGCCCTTCCTGGAGCTGTTCCACAGTCATTTTCTTGGGCCGAAAGACCACGTGGCCCATGTCGTAGAGGTCCCAGTCACGGGAGAGAATCCGATTTTCTTTTACATATTGCTCATAGATGCGCGTTCCTGGATACGGGGTGAGGATGGCGAAGACGGCGGCATCGATCTTGGTCTCCTCGCAGAAATCTACGACTTGACGAAAAACTGAAACGTCGTCGTCATCAGAGCCAAAAATGAAGGATCCTTCGATGCCGATCCCCTGGTCATGGATTTTGCGGATCAAGTCCCTGTACCGATGGACCTGGTTTAAAGTTTTATGATGGCTCTGCAGAGTTTTCTGGGAAAGGGATTCAAAGCCAATGAAGAGCCCGTAGCAGCCGCTTTCGGCCGCCTTTTGGAGAAGCGGTTCGTTTTCGGCGATGTTGATGGAAGCGTGGCTGACCCATTTGACCCGGAAATCTTTCAGAAGGGAGAAGAGGTCCAGGGCATAG
>CAYQWO010000209.1:0-6565 GCA_964421095.1 uncultured Syntrophaceae bacterium | reverse complement strand
CTTTGCCTCGGTATACCGTTCTTTCAAGGACGTCAACGAATTCATGAACGAAGTTAAGGAACTCCTGGAAAGAGGGCAGAAGGGAAAAAGCGATAAGTAAAAGGCTATGACCATTGACGAAAAATTCATGCGGCTGGCCTTGCGGCTGGCTAAAAAGGGCTTGGGCAAGACGAGTCCCAACCCCATGGTGGGAGCCGTGGTAGTCCGCGGAAATACCATCGTTGGCCGAGGCTATCACCACCGGGCGGGGGAACCACATGCCGAGATCCTGGCGCTGCGCCAGGCCGGGAATAAGGCTCGAGGGGCCACGCTTTACCTCAACTTGGAACCCTGCGACCATCTCGGTCGAACGCCCCCCTGCACCCGGGCCATTTTGGATGCCGGGATTAAACGAGTAGTCAGTGGGATGGAAGACCCCAACCCTTTAGTCTCGGGACGAGGAATTCGGCGGTTGAGAAAAGCTGGGGTTCGGGTGGATCTGGGTATTTTGGAAAAAGAATGCCAGGTGTTGAACGCACCTTTTTTTAAGTATATCACCAGTCAGAACCCCTTTGTCACCCTGAAAGCAGCCGCCAGCCTGGACGGGAAGGTGGCCACGCCCTCTGGCGATTCACGCTGGATCTCCAGCGAAGCCTCCAGGAGTCATGTCCATCGCTTGCGTCAAGCCATGGATGCGGTAATGGTGGGGATTGGCACGGTCCTGAAAGATGATCCACTGCTCACGGTCCGGCTTCCCGGGGAAAAGGAGCCCCACCACCCGTTACGGATCATCGTCGACAGCCGTTTACGAATCCCTTTGGACTCGCAGTTGGTCCGGACAGCGGGACAATACCCTACCCTGGTGGCCACCACCCCGGCAGCCTCTTCATCTAAGATGCAACGATTGGCCAAGGCGAAAGTTGAAGTATTAATCATCCAGAAAGATGCTCAGGGGCATGTAAGCCTGAGAGGTCTGATGAAAGAGCTGGCCCGCCGGGGGGTGGTGTCACTTCTCCTTGAAGGGGGCTCAACCTTAAATGCCAACGCCCTAAAAGAAGGGGTGGTGGACCGCCTGCTTTTGTTCCTTGCCCCAAAAATAATCGGCGGGCAGAGAGCGCCGGGGGTAATTGGGGGAGAAGGGGCTCTTCTGATTAAGGACGCCCGGCCGGTGAAGATGCTGAAGATCCGGCGAATTGGGCCCGACGTTCTGGTGGAAGGGACTCTGGGAAACGCGCGAGAATAAGCTTTGCCAATTACCTCATCAATGTAGTAAAATATTTAAAGAATTCAACAACCAGCACTTAGCCTTCGGCCAAAAATGCTCGAAAAAATCTCTCTTGCTGATCGCTGAGGGCGGAGTGCTGAAACCTTTTTTATGTTCACTGGACTGATCCAGGATATTGGAAAGATACAATCCATCGACCGCAGGGGCGAGGGGATTTGTTTGATGATCTTCACCCAACTGGACCTAAGCGCTGCCAAAATCGGGGATAGCGTTTCGGTGGACGGAGTTTGTCTGACTATTACAAAGCTTTCCGGCCGGACATTCAGTGCAGAAGTATCTCCGGAGACGCTGCGGCGGACGACATTGTCTAAGGCCCGAGAGGGTCAACCGGTCAACCTGGAGATGGCCCTGAAGATGTCCGACCCTCTGGGGGGACACCTGGTCTCCGGGCATGTGGATGGGACGGGAGAGATCATCGAAACTGTCGCCGAGGGCAACTCCATCCGCTACCGCTTCCGGGTTCCGGCGGAGGTCAGCCGGTTTCTGATCGAGAAGGGGTCTGTGGCCGTGGACGGCATCAGCCTGACCGTGGTGGAATGCCATGATCGGGAATTCAGCGTAAGCGTCATTCCCCATACAGCCCAGGCAACCACGTTGGGAAAGAAAAAACCCGGGGACCCCGTGAACCTGGAGAATGACATGATCGCCAAGTACGTACAAAAATTCGTACAGGCCCGTGAGGACTTGGCGGGGGAGAGGTCGCGCATCGATTACGCTTTCCTCGCCAAGCATGGTTTTGTCAAATAAACGGAGCAAAGAGATATGACAGTCAGCACCATTGACGAAGCATTGTTGGATATTCGTAAGGGGAAAATGGTCATCCTGGTTGATGATGAGGACCGGGAGAATGAAGGGGATCTCTGCATCGCCGCAGAGAAAGTGAGTCCTCACGCCATCAACTTCATGGCCAAGTACGCCAGAGGGCTGGTCTGTCTTTCCCTGACGGAGGAAAAAGTCAGAGAGCTCCAACTTCCCCTGATGGTCTCGGAAAATACCTCGGCTTTTAAGACGGCCTTTACAGTTTCCATTGAGGCCAAGCGGGGAGTGACTACGGGCATATCAGCCGCCGACCGGGCCACAACAATTCTTACAGCCATTGCCGAGGGAGCGAAACCGGAGGACCTGGTGCGGCCGGGACATGTCTTTCCGTTGCAGGCCAAACCAGGGGGTGTTCTGGTGAGGACCGGCCAGACCGAAGGCTCCGTTGACTTGGCGCGGCTGGCCGGGTTGAAACCCTATGGGGTTATTTGCGAAATTATGAACGACGATGGAACGATGGCCCGGATGCCGGACCTGGAGATTTTTGCCAAGAGGCACAACCTCAGGGTCGTGACGATTGCTGACCTGATTAGATACCGGCTGCAGAATGAATGCCTGGTCCGCCGGGCAGCGGTTACCGCCCTGCCCACGGTCTACGGCGGAGAGTTTAAAGCGATTGCCTATGAAAACGAAGTAGACTCCCAGCAGCACCTGGCCTTGATCAAAGGCGAGATTCATCCGGATGACGAAGTGCTGGTGCGGGTTCACTCGGAGTGTCTTACGGGAGATGTATTCGGTTCGAAGCGGTGCGACTGCGGAGAGCAGCTGCATACGGCCTTGCGCATGGTGGCCAGGGAGGGAAAGGGTGTCATCGTGTACATGCACCAGGAGGGGCGGGGAATCGGGCTGATCAATAAGATGAAGGCCTATGCTCTGCAAGACCAGGGCAGGGACACGGTGGAGGCGAACGCGCTGCTGGGGTTCGAGGCCGACCTGCGGGATTACGGATTGGGAGCGCAGATATTACGGGACCTGGGGGTGCGCAAGATCCGCCTGATGACCAACAACCCCAGGAAGATTGTGGGTCTCCAAGGATACGGCCTGGAAGTGGTGGAGCGGATCCCCATCGAGATCAAACCCAGCCGCCGGAACTTGGCCTACCTCAAGACCAAGAAAAAGAAGATGGGGCATCTGCTGAGTATTGATTGAAAAGAAGCTTTCAGTCCCGCGAAACGCGGGACTGACCGCTGATAGCTACCAAGAGGGAGGAACCAGAAATGCCGAAGGTGATTGAAGGGAAGCTGAACGCCAAGGGGTTGAAGTTTGGGATCGTGGTCAGCCGGTTCAACGACTTTATCAATGAACATCTTCTTTCAGGTGCTCTGGACTTCCTCACGCGCAATGGGGCGGAGGAGGGAGACATCGAGATCCTCAGAGTCCCCGGGTCTTTCGAGATCCCCCAGGCCGCCCGGAAGATGGCCCTCTCGAAGAAATATGATGCGGTCATATGCCTGGGAACGGTCATTCGCGGGGCCACGCCTCACTGGGAATACATTGCGGCTGAAGTCTCCAAGGGGATCGCCATGATCGGTCTGGAGAGTGAGATCCCCATCACTTTTGGCGTCTTGACCACCGATAACCTGGAACAGGCCATCGAGCGAGCGGGATCCAAGGTGGGGAACAAAGGCTGGGATGCGGCTCTCTCTGCGGTCGAGATGGCCAACCTTTACCGCGAAATGAAAGCCAAAAAATAGTATTCGCCACAGAGAACACCGAGTTCCCAGAGCCGGAATTGAAATAAAAGCTGAAAGCAGAAAACAGGACACAGAATTATTTTCGATTTAGCATTATATTTTTTTCTCAGTGATCTCTGTGCCCTCTGTGGCTAAAAGGGCTTTTGATGAGTATCCGGCGGAGAGCGAGGGAAATCGCCCTCCAGGTTCTTTACCAATTGGATATAAGCCAGGGAGACGTAAGAGAGGTCTTGGACCTCTATTGGGAGAATTTCCGGCCAGCGGCGAAAGCCCGCGAGTTTTGCCAGCGACTGATTGAAGGTGTCCGGCAGAACCAGGGCCAGATCGATCAGCTCATCGAGGAGAACTCCGAAAATTGGACCTTAAAGCGCATGGCCGCTGTAGACCGCAACATCCTCCGCCTGGCTACGTTTGAGCTCCTGCTCTGTCCGGACATTCCTTTCAAAGCAACTCTCAACGAAGCGATCGAATTGGCCAAAAAATTCGGGACAGACGACTCGAGCGCTTTTATCAACGGCATATTGGATAAAATTCATTCCCTCCTGGCCTCGGCTCCCAACGATCGCCAGGCCATGGCCAACTGAGATGAAGTGGGCCATCCTTTCCGATGTCCATGGGAACCTCGAAGCCCTGCAAGCGGTGATTGCCGACCTGCGCCGGGAGGGGCCGGAGAAGATTGCCTTCCTGGGCGATGCCGTCGGTTACGGGGCCAACCCCAATGAGTGTTTGCTCTTGCTTCGGGAACTGACGGAATTCATGGTGGCGGGAAACCATGATTACGGTGCGGTGGGCCTGACGGACGTATCTTATTTTAATGCCGCCGCGAAAGCCGCCGTCCTGTGGACGGGAGAGAACCTTGCGGAAGAAGGATACACGTTCCTCCGCCAGATTCCTCTGGTTCGCCAGGCCGCCGGGATCAGCTTTGTGCACGCCACACCCAATGAGCCTGGGCAATGGAACTACATTTTTACTTACCCGGAGGCGGAGGAAGCCTTTCGCGCTCTGGGCGAAGAGCTGGCCTTCATCGGCCATTCTCATACCCCCATCATCCTGGCCAAAGAGGGCAAAGGGAGAGTGAATGCCTTAGAGCCGGAGGTCGCGACCCTGGAAAAAGGGGTCCAGTATATCATCAACGTGGGAAGTGTCGGGCAACCGCGCGACGGGAACCCCCAAGCCGCCTATGGGCTCTACGATGAAACGGAAAGAAAATTCCGGTTGAAACGCGTGCCGTACGATATCCAAAGTGCTCAGCAAAAGATCATCCGCGCGGGTCTCCCGACTTCCCTGGCTCGGCGTCTTTCTCTGGGGACGTAGCCGGATTCTGGCGAGCCACTCTCCGCATCAAGCCAGTCAGCTCCACAGCCTGATTCGAGCAGAGCTCATAGCAGCAATAGCAGGAGATACACTTTTGCACGTCCAGGGTAGGGACCGCCGCCATGGTCAGGGCCTGCGCGGGACAGTGCTGGACGCACACCCCGCATTGGTTGCATCGTTCCGGCCGCACCCGCAGGTGCGGTTTGACCAGCGGGCGGTAAAGGAGTTTATTGACGGCGGCTCCTATCCAACCCTCGCTGACAAACGTCAGGGGCATCTTGTAATTTTTCAGGCGCGACCAGGTGCCCTGGATCTCCATCTTTGCCGGGTCTACTTCTCCCAACCCCCTCTCGAACGCGATGCGCAAGAGGTTTACCCTATGGGGGCTCAGGCCCATCATTGCGGCCATCAGGCCATCAACCGCGACCCCGTTTTGGCCAGCCAGGATTTTGCCGATGGGCCGCAGATCATTGCTCGAAGGGCCATTCCCCTCCATCCCCACTACGGCATCCATGATGGTTAGGTCGGGGATGCGCATCTGGTAGATGTCCACGAGGGTCTCAGAAAAATTTTTTGGATGGGCAGCTGAGAGATGGACCCGGGCCTTCTCCGCCCCTACCAAAATGCCGAACATGTTTTTAATTGCGCCCGTGATCTTGGTCTGAATATGGGTTTTGAATTTGGGAACGTTGATGACCCAGTCGGCGTCGAGGATGGGCTTGGAGACCACCAGCTTGTCGATGAACCGTGATTGTACAGGGACCTGGACCGTCTCTTTGGCGAAGTTAACAAAACATCCATCCGCGGCTTCGAAGATGCCGGAGATCCGGGCGCAGCGCTCGTTGGCCGCGTAGCCGTGGAGCCCTGGATTATCCCCCACCAGGCAAAAGGCGTCTCGCTTTTTTAGCGATTGGACTAAAGCTCGAATCAGCGCGGGATGGGTTGTGATTCCTTTTGTCGGAGGGACAGGGCCCAGAATGTTCGGTTTGATGACCACCCGCTTGCCCTTGCAGGAAAAAGGAAAGATCTCCAAGATTTTTTCGACCACTTCAGGCATCCGGGAGTAGTCCGCATCTAACACGAAGACCGAAGGGCGGGGCTTTATGGCTTTATCGGAGAATGACATTTTTAGGTTGTCTCGCTTTGCGTTTGCTGAACCTTCGCTCAACGGAGGGGAGGGGAAAGGGATACTTGGAGCACTTTTTCGCACCACCGGCCTACGGCAAATAATTTCCCTTCCGCAAAGGCCTGCCCCACCAACTGGATGCCCAGAGGGAGTCCTTGGGGGTTGAGGCCTGTGGGGAGGCCGACAGTGGGAAGGCCGGAGAGGCTCCAGGGGACCTGGAAATGGGGATCGCCCGTTGACGAGAGTCCCTGAGGGGCGGCGGACGAGGTGGCCGGGGTTAATAGACAATCGAAGTGCTGCATGACCTGATGCATCTGACGGCGGAACTGGCGTTTAATTTTCTGGGCG
>CAYQWO010000208.1:0-6574 GCA_964421095.1 uncultured Syntrophaceae bacterium | reverse complement strand
GAGTAGGACAGCTCGACGGGTTTCGTCTGCCCGAAGGCCAGGGGAAGGGTAAAAGCAAATCCCAGCCCCAAGATGCATAAAGACCACAGAAAAAATCTCATGGGTTTCATCTCTTCTCTCCTTTCGTGTTCTTCATTTTTTTCGCCGGTCAATCACCTTTAAAGCTTTCCCTTCTACCGGCTGCAGGCTTTCCGGGGCCACCAGCTTGATTTTGGCACTCACCCCGATGATTTCTCGAAATTTGCGTTCGATCTGTCCGGCGATATTTTGCAGGTTCTTGATCTCATCCGAAAAAACCTTTTCATTCACTTCTACCTTCACTTCCAGCACATCCACTCCTTCAATCCGGTCCGCGATAATCTGATACCGCGGCTCTACTCCCTCGACCTCCATCAGGATGGATCCCACTTGCGAAGGAAAGACGTTTACCCCTTTGATAATGATGATGTCATCGCTTCGACCGAGTACTTTCTTCATGCGCACCAACGTGCGGCCGCAGGGGCAAGGGGAATAATCCAGAGAGGTGATGTCCCGCGTCCGGTAACGAATCAGGGGGAAAGCCTCTTTGCTTAAGGTAGTCAAAACCAATTCCCCTTCTGCACCCGGGGGAAGCACTTGCAGGGTCTGCGGGTCGATAATTTCCGGAATGAAATGGTCTTCATAAACGTGCAATCCATTCTTATACTCGCATTCCGCAGACACCCCCGGTCCCATCACTTCGCTCACCCCATAATTGTCTGTTGCGTTAATGAAGAGACGTTCTTCAATCTCCCTGCGCATAGATTCCGGACAGGGTTCGCCGCCAAAAAGGCCGATCTTCAGGGATAGTGACTTGGGGTCAATTCCCTGGGTTTCCATGTATCGCGCCAGCCGTAACGCATAGGAAGGCGTACTCACAAGGGCAGTGGTCTTGTAATCCTGCATGATCAAAACCTGTTTGCTGGTGTTGCCCGTCGACATGGGTATTACCGAGGCTCCAATCAGCTCGGCTCCGTGGTGCAGACCGAAAGCTCCGGTGAAGAGTCCGTACTTGAAAGTGATCTGCACCACATCGTCCTTAGTCACTCCCCCGGCCGTAAGAACCCTGGCGGTCAGCTGGCTCCAATGGTGGAGATCATTCCGGGTGTAGCCGGTAACGGTGGGTTTTCCCGTTACTCCCGAGGACGAATGGATGCGCACCACCTCCCGCAGAGGGAGCGCGAACATCCCGTAGGGATAACTCTCGCGCAGGTCTTCCTTGGCGGTGAAGGGGAATTGGTAGAGGTTTTTGGCCGATTGAATTTCGTCCGGAAGGATTTTCAGGGCGTCAAATCTCTTTTTGTAGAAAGAGACATTTCGGTAAACTCGGTTTAGAGTAGACTGCAGGCGCTCCAGTTGGAGTTGTTCGATCTCTTCCCGCTCCAGGCATTCATAGCGACGGTCCCAGATCATCTTAGCCCCCCCTTTACTCCCATACCTCCCGGTACTCTTTACCCAGATAAGCCCGCTGCACCTGTTTGTTGTGCAAAAGGTCTTCTGTCTCGCCTTCCAGAATGATCTTCCCAGTTTCCAGAACATAACCCCGGTCGGCAACTTTCAGGGCGGCTTTGGCATTCTGTTCGACCAAAAGGATGGTGGTACCCCGAGTGCGCAAGATCTGAATCGCCTTGAAAATATCGCCGATGACCATCGGAGCCAAGCCCATCGATGGCTCGTCCAAAAGAAGAAGCTTCGGCCTGGCCATGAGAGTTCGGCCAATGGCCAGCATCTGTTGCTCCCCCCCGGAAAGTGTTCCCGCCCGTTGTTTTTGCCTCTCTTTTAACACCGGGAAGAGTTCAAAAATGGATTCCAGATCTTTGAGCACCCCTTTCTTCTCTTCCCCTTTGAAGCGCACATAGGCGCCGAGGATTAGGTTGTCCTTTACAGTGAGGGGGGCAAAAATTTGCCTTCCCTCGGGAACCTGGCCTACCCCCAGGCGGAGGATACGTTCGGCAGGGAGGCCGGCGATATCCTGGCCCTTGAACACCAATCTCCCTTTCGTCAGAGGATGGATGCCGGAAATGACTTTCATGAGGGTGGTTTTACCCGCTCCATTTGCACCCAAGAGGGTAACAATCTCTCCGGGGCTAACGTGGATGGAAACATTTCGCAAGGCTTGGATGGCCCCGTAAAAGGCGCTGACGCTCTCCACCCTAAGCATCTGTCAGTTCCTCGCCCAGGTAGGCAGCGATGACTTCCCGGTTCCGCTGGACATCGCGCGGGAGACCTTCGGCAATTTTCTTCCCGTAATTGAGGACCAGCACTTCATCGGAAATCTCCATGACTAGGGCCATGTCATGTTCTACGACCATCACGGTGATCCCTCTTTCTCGGATCCTTAGAATCGTTTCGGATAGTTTTTCCGTCTCCCGAATGTTCAAGCCAGAAGCTGGCTCATCCAGCAGAAGGAGTTGTGGCTCGGTGGCCAGGGCGCGGGCGATCTCCAAAAGTTTCTGTTCGCCCAGAGGTAGGGAAGTGGCGCCCATCATCGCTCTGTTTTCCAATCCCATGAAGTGGAGCTCCTCAAAGGCCTTCTCCTTGATCCCCCTCTCCTCTCGCCGCATTCCGGGGAGACGCAGTCCCGCCCGGAAGATGCCGGCGACGGTGCGGCCGTGCCTCCCGATCATCACATTCTCCAGAGCGGTCATGTTTCCAAAAAGCTCTAAAGTCTGGAAAGTACGAGAGATGCCCAGGCGGGCGATGTCGTGTGGCTTCAAGTCATTGAGCATCTTTCCTTTGAACTCGAGAGTTCCCCCGGTAGGTGGAAAGATCCCCGTAATCAAGTTAAAGAGCGTTGTCTTCCCCGCTCCGTTCGGGCCGATGATAGATTTAATCTGTCCCTCGGCCACTGTGAAATCCAAAGCATCGATGGCCCGCAGTCCGCCGAAAAATTTCTGCAAGCGCTGAACTTCGAGAACCCTCTGGCTCATGGCCTTCCCACTCGCCCCTCCCCTTTTTTACTCAACATTTTTCGCATTCCTTCTAAAATCCCCTGGGGCATGAAAAGGAGGACGACCATGAGGATAGCTCCATAAGCTAAGACTTCGAAGTCTTCCAGACCCCGAAGATATTCGGGCAACAAGGTGATAAGCGTCGCCCCCAGAAGCGCACCCCAAATCGTCTCTGTCCCCCCAACGACTACCATCATCAATAGTAAAATCGAAAACATCAGGCTAAACGAACTCGGACTGATGAAGGTGATGAAATGGGCGTAGAGGCTACCCGCCATGGAAGCATAGATGGCACTCAAGACGAAGACCTGAAGTTTAAAACGGGAAGCGTCCACGCCCATGGCGTTGGCGGCCAACTCGCTCCCGTGGACGGCCCGCAGGGCCCGCCCCACGCGAGAGTTGATCACATTGAGTGAGAAAAGAAGAAGGAGGATTACCAGACCCCAGACAAGGTAAAGGTAATTGGCTCCTTCCAGGGGGTGGCCAAAAAGCGTAAGGGGAGGAATTCCCGAGAGGCCGGATGGCCCACCGGTAAGGGGGGAGAGTTCGTTGAAAACGATGAACAGAATTTCGCCAAAACCCAGGGTGGCTACGGCCATATAATGGCCCTTAAGCCTGAGGGTAGGTTTCCCGACCAGGAAGGCGATGATGGCCGAAAGGAAAATGCCGGCGCAAAAGGCTTCCAGGGGCTGGAAAGAATACTTTGTGGTCAAGACTCCAGAAGAATACGCCCCGATCCCGAAGAAGGCTGCATGACCGAGGGAAATCTGTCCGGCATAACCCATGAGCATACTCAGCCCCATGGTAATCAGGCTGTTGATGCCTACGAATATGAGGAGACTGAGGTAGTATTCTTGGCCACCGGCAAGCAACGGGAATAGGCCGATGGTTATGGCGATAAACAGCAGGGTGTAAAGGTCTTCCCTTTTCATCTCACCCCTTCTAAAATTTCTTTAGCTTGCTCTCCTCAGCGCTTCCGAAAAGACCGCTTGGTTTTACCCAGAGGATGAGCAGGAGAACCATCAGGGCAATGGCATCCTTATACCCCGATGAGATCAGGCCAGCCCCCAGTGACTCCAATACTCCGATGATAAAACCGGCAACGACAGAACCCACTGCGCTTCCCAGGCCGCCGAGCACCACGGCCGCAAACCCCTTCAAAGCCAGAAGAGGGCCCCGGTCATACTCCATGAGGGTGATCGGGGTGATGATAACTCCGGCAATGGCACCGAAAGCCGCGCTCAGAGCGAAGGAAAAGAGGACCATTTTGCGCACACTGATCCCCACAAGCTGGGCCGCTAATGGGTTGAAGGCGCAAGCGGTCATGGCCTTGCCCAATAGGGTTCGATTAAAAAAGAACCCGCTGCCGAAGACTACCAAGATGGTAATCGCCAGGACCCAGAATATTTGGGCTTGCAGGGTTGCTCCTAAGAATTGCACGGGCTTACTATCACCAAACGGGGGAAGGGCGTAAGGGTCTTTGCCCCAAAGGAACATGGCTACACCCCGGAAGAGAATGGAACCCGCCAGAGTGATCATGATCAGCGTTAGGAGCGAGGCATTTTTCAGAGGATGAATGGCCAGGCGCTCAAAAAGGGCACCAACCAGGGTCACTCCCATGACGGCCAGCACGAACCCAAAGAGCAGAGGAATCTTCAGGACCATCGTGAAGAAGACCATGATCAGGGCGCCGAGCATGACAAACTCTCCCTGGGCCAGATTGATGATTCCGGTAGCATTGTAGATCATAGTGAACCCCAGGGCCACCAGAGCATAGATGCTCCCCAGAGTCAGCCCGGTAAAAAGATATTGTATCAATTGACTGGTTAAGGTCATTTTGCCAAACACTTTCCAAATAGACAAAGAGCGCTAAAGGCCCCCAATAGAAGATCATTGAAGGCCGCAGCGCTCTTTAAAAATAATAATAGCCGTAGAAAAAAAGAGGCAAATCTTCTTCGTTTTCTGCCGGATGGAAAATAGCGCAGAAGTCGATCCTCCCCTTCTCTTTCCTCCCGAAATTTCCCATAAAATCCGCCTCTACCCCCTCACCCTCTCTCCTGAATTGGGGGAGAGGGCTGGGTGAGGGGGCATTCTCGAAGAAATCAATCGGCGAAAGCCCAATCCCCGTGCTTGACCATAATCATTTCAAAGGCATCTTTTTTGAGCCCCGTGTGGTCCTCCGAAGACATGTTGAAAATTCCGCCTGTTCCGGGCCATTTTTTAATTTTGGTTTCCAAATAATCTCGAATCTTGCTCTTATGCGGGCCCATTGCTTTCAAGGCATCTGCCACCATATAGAGGGCATCATAGGCATGCCCCCCAAAGGTGCTGACGTCGGTCTTAAAACGTTTTTCATACTCTGTTTTGTACTTCATGATGACCGGTTTCTGCAGGTGGTCCTCTTTAATTTTTTCAGCCACCACCAGACGCCCCAGCGGACATAGCACTCCTTCGGCGGCCCCCCCGGCCAGCTCGATATTTCTCTTTGACCCGAACCCATGGCTCTGGTAAAGGGGAATCTTCATGTCCAGTTGATGCCAGTTCTTGGTCACGATCACCTGCGGCGGCCCCACGGACCAGTTGACTACAGCCTGGGCGTCGGTTCCCTTGATCTTGGTCAATTGGGCGGTCATGTCCGAATCCTTCGGGCCGTAGAGTTCATCGGCCACGATGGTGATCCCATAAGCCGGCGCCACCCGCTTCAGCTCCTTGCGGCCAAAATCTCCAAAACCGACCGTCACTGTGATGATGGCCACCTTGGAGATTCCTTTTTTCTTCATGTGATCATAGATGGTTTCCACTGCGGACGTATCTGTCTGGGGTGTCTTGAAGATCCACTTATACTGCTTCTTGGGCATCTCGAAGGTTTTGGCCGCCAAAATTCGATCCAGTTCATCCTTCGGAGTGACAATCGACAGGGCCGCGGCGCAGGAAATCAAAGGAGTTTTCGCTTTTTCCATAATAGGTACCACAGCCATACTTTCCCCGGTTGTGGAAGGGCCAACGATGGCAATGACTTTATCCTTTTCCAGAAGCTTGCGGACAGCCAGCACGGCCTGGCTCTCGTCGCTTTTGGTGTCTTCCACGAGAACCTTCAGAGGATGACCCTGGATCCCTCCGGCGGCGTTCACCCATTCTTCGATCATCTTTGCGGTATTGCGCTCCGGCTCACCCAGAAAGGATGCCGCCCCTGTCACGCTGAAAACCGCTCCGACAGGAATAGGCTTTTTCTCCGCCCATGAATTATCCAGAATTGGGCCAAATAGCAGAAGGCCGAACATGAGAATCAAAGCGAGACACTTCCTGGACATAACGTTACCCCCCTCAATTTCTTATTTCCTACTCGAGGAGAAGACTGGCGATTCTCCCTGGAAAGGACCTTTGGGTAATCCTTGCTTCTGCTGTTTCACAGAGTATATACCTTCTTCCCCTCCAGAATCCGCACCTTTTTTTCGGAGAGGACGGAGATTGCTCGGTCGGTTTCATCAAAACGAAAAATAATGATCGCGTTCTCCCCGCTTTGCTGGACGAAAGCGTACAGGTACTCTACGTTGATACTGGCCTCGGCCAAAATTTTCAGGATTTCCGCCAGGCCTCCCGGACGA
>CAYQWO010000207.1:0-6620 GCA_964421095.1 uncultured Syntrophaceae bacterium | reverse complement strand
CTTTTCTTTTGGCGTGCCAACCGGAGAGCCTTGCGGCTTCCTCAAGACACTCGGAGAGCCCACAAGAAGTGATCTTCCAGCCCCAGGCAGTGGTATCTCCGGGTTGGTTGGCGTTTTTCCGGCGAAGCTCCAGGGGGTCCAAGTGCAGGGCATCGGCGATGATGTCCATCTGGGATTCCACGGCAAAATGGGCTTGCGGTCCCCCCCAGCCCCGCAGGGCATCTCCATACTGGTGGTTCGTATAGACGACCCAGGCCTCGATCCTTGAATTCGGAATCCGGTAGAGATTGCCGATGCGGTTGCAGGTGAGAAGGGTGATGCCCGGGGCCTTGTTGTTGTAAGCGCCGTTATTGGTGATGACCTTCGCTTCCCGGACCGTGATCGTTCCGTCCTTTCGGACTCCCGTCCGGAGGTAAATCACCATGGCGTAGCGGGTGCGGGTGGAGATGAACTCCTCCCACCGTTCATTCACCACCTTGACGGGCCGCCGGGCCTTCCGGGAGAGAAACGCGGCAATGGGTTCCAGGGGAAGGATGACGCTTTTGTTGCCG
The DNA here is from genome assembly GCA_964421095.1 of uncultured Syntrophaceae bacterium. Classification (GTDB taxonomy): domain Bacteria; phylum Desulfobacterota; class SM23-61; order SM23-61; family SM23-61; genus CAYQWO01. The sequence continues at coordinate 6,069 of CAYQWO010000207.1, read as the reverse complement.
AAGGCGCCCCCCACGAAGGTATTCAGGACCCGGACGTGGTGCATGGGGATCTTGAGCACGCCGGAGAGGGCTTTCTGGATGTTATAGGGGTTCTGGGTGGTCGTCCAGATGGAGAGCTTTCCAGAGCCATCGAAGGAAGCGATGCAGCCGTGGGGCTCGATCGTGCAAGCCACCACCGGCGGGCAGGTGAACCGGTCTTCGAAGACCCGATCAGCTTCCCGCCACCCCTGCTCGGGGTCCCCGAACTCCCGGGCAAAATGGGAGGCAATGTTATGGGGGGAGTCCTCATAGAGGAGAGGAGCCCCCGGCCTCATGGCTTCTTCGGGGTCGAACACAGCGGGCAGGGGCTCGTAATCGACCCGGATGAGCTCGAGGGCCTCCCGGGCGGTCTCTTCATCCACGGCGGCGACCGCCGCCGCCTCATCGCCCACGAACCGAACCCGCTCATCGGCCAGGGCCATCTTGTTGGGGGTGATGGGCAGGTGGCAGAATTTCACTTTCGTGGTGTCCTCGGCCGTAATGACGGCTTTCACCCCGAGGAGCTTTGAGGCCCGCTCCGTTTCGATCCGCAGGATCCGGGCATGGGGATGGGGGCTGCGCAGGACCTTCCCGTAAAGCATTCCCGGCAACCGGATGTCATCCAGGAACTGTGCTTCCCCGGTTGCCAGGTAGACCGAATCGAGTTTCGGGATTCTCCGTCCGATGATGGACCCTTCTTCCGCCATGAGCCTTCTTTTCTCTCTTGGGATTAGGCCGTTTCGGCCTTGGGCTTTCCGCCGCGGGCCGTAGACAAAATGGCCTCGACGATTTTCGTGTAACCCGTGCAGCGGCAAAGGTTTCCGCTGATGGCCGTCTTTATCTGGTCTTCCGTGGGGCTGGAGCATTGGTCCAACAGGGCCTTGGCCGCCATCATCATCCCGGGCGAGCAGAAACCACACTGGATCGCGCCGTGCCGGATGAAGGCCTCTTGGAGAGGATGTAGCTTTTCCCCCTGGTGTAACCCCTCGACAGTCAAGATCTCGCTCCCATCCGTCTCCACCGCCATGATCAAACATGAATTGACCGCCCTACCGTCCAGGATCACCGTGCAGGACCCGCAGTCGCCGGTTCCGCAACCCTTCTTAGTCCCCGTGAGCCCCAGGTCCTGGCGGATCACATCCACCAACAATTGATGCGGTTCAACGGATAGTTCCCTCTTTTCTCCGTTGACGGTTAGGCGGATTCTATGCTTCATTTTTTCCCCGGACCCTGGCCATCGCCTCTAAGATGGCCCTTTTCGTGAGGACCTCGACCATCTGCCTCTTATACCAATCGGCCCCGTAAACATCCGTGATGGGGTTTGCCTCCAAGGAGGCCAGGCGGGCGGCATGATCAATCGAGGATGGGGTTAGAGCATTGCCGGCGAGTATCTTCTCGGCCTCCCGGGCGCGCCTGGAAGTGGGAGCAACCGAGGCCAGGGCAATCCGAATATCCTGGCAGGTGTCCGCGTCCGAATTCATTCGGAGGAAAACGGCAACCCCGACGGTCGCCAGGTCCGTGGTCTGCCGCGGACCGAGTTTCTGGTAGACTCCAGCCCCTCCAGGCGGGGGAGGGGGGACTCGAATCTCCGCCAGAAGCTCGTGGGGCTCCAGGACGGTTCGCCCGGGGCCCCTAAAAAATTCTCCAAGCGAGATCCACCTTTCCTGATCCGCACTCCGGACTCTTAGCCGAGCCTCCAGAACCAGCAAGGCTGGAACCAGGTCGGCCGAAGGGGCAGCGCGGCAGATGTTTCCGCCTACGGTGGCGCGGTTTCGGATCTGCATGGAGCCGATAGTCTGGGCGGCTTCCCTTAAAATCGAGAAAGCTCCCCGCAAGGCGTCCACGGGGCAAAGGTCGGCGATCCGGGTCAAGGCATGAATCGACAGGCCGCCATCGGGCGAGTGCCGGAGTCCTTGAAGCTCCCGGACCCTCTTGAGGTCGATCACATATTGGGGGTTCACTTCCCTGCTGCGCATCTGGACGAGGAGATCGGTTCCACCGGCCAATATTCTCGCCCTTTCCCTGTGCGAAGACAGGAGCTGCAAGGCCTCCGGGATCGTCTGGGGAGAAAGATATTCAAATCCTCTCATTTTCGAGGTTTCGCTTGGGAATTAACGTTTCAAAAAATGAAACAATGTTTCAAATTTCAGAGCATTATAAAATTTACCCCATTTTTGTCAAGAATAAATTGACCCGACCGTCGACCATTTACTGCCACCGCCCGCCCGAGGGTCAGCGCTTCATCATGCTCAAAGCCCAGGACTTCAGCAACCACCGCAGCCCAAAGTGTCAGTACCGGCGCCCGATTGATCATCACCCAACTTCGTCTTTCATTCCTCTCAGCCATGGAAAACCTCATAGGAGGCGACTGAAAAATTCAGTCAGCACCCCTACCTCTCCTTTTTGCTGCGGTCCGCCGTGCTGCTCAGCTTCCATGCCAGCCCGGGCGTTCCTGCCGTAGCCTGACCAGGCCATGCTGGAATAAGAATGCAAAGAAAAAAGACCTGCCCCATTCCCTATCACTCCGCGCCTTTAAAAGGATAAAATTCCTAAATTCCTGGTCTGACCCCTTTCCAGAGCCTTCCGCCTTCAAAGGTGTCCGGTACCTGCACTCCGCAAGAAGAATTCCTAAATTCATGGATTGACCCCTTTTCGGACCTATGATCTTCATCCATCACTGCAATCTCAATGTGAAAAGTGTAGACCTGACACCCTCCTTCGTACAATCACTTGAAGATCTTCCAGATTACACAATACCTCAAAAAAGCTATTTAATCCCCCCATTCCAGCAACAAACTCGGGACAGACCTCAAAAAGGCTTGACATGCTTTTTTGGGTGCTCTATTATACGCGCTGTATAAATACGACTCCTTAAAGCAATTTTAGGATAAGAAATTGGCTGAAGATAAATAGCATTTCTGAAGCTACCTCTTACCTGCTTGAAGGAAAAGCAGCCCTTTTAGAACAAAAAGGGTGGGAAAAATGATTGGTGACGATGACCGGGTGGTCATTGGAGAACCGTTCCCTGCTCAAAAACTTCAGTTGCTTTGTGGATGTTTCGTCTCCTGTCATCCTTTTGAGAATTCCAACCCTCCTCAAGGTTATCCCCACGCTCAAGACTCAAGGGATTTCTCCCGGAATGATCCCTCGGTCTACATCCTGGCAAGCCCTCAACATTCGAATCTTTTGTTGCACCCAAGGCTGCAGGGGGACTACCAAATAGAATTCAATCCTGCACTTGACCAGACATTTCGAGGACTTCAACCTGAAAAATTGCTGGGAGCCCGAAAGCGAATCTTCTTCAGATGCCCGGGAAGGCTCCCCCGCCGGCCGCTGCTACTGGCCAAAAAGCGAAATCGCATGGGAATTAAGATCCAAGCTCAAATCCCGGGAGAGTTAAAACCCTTTACGAATTTTGCATCAGCAGAAAAAAATTCACAAAATTGATCTGCTGCGTTACCGTCAATCTCAGGCCCAACAAAAATGGGTGAAAACAAAAGGTCATCGACAAAGAGATTCTTAATGAATTCAACCTACGAATGAACCTCTCTGACATCAAAGTCGAGGTCGGGGTGTTTATATTGTAGCAAACCCATTTTAATAAAAATTTCCAAAAAAGGAGGAACAAAACCACTAATAAAAAGTTTCTCCCTGTTGTGATGTTATTTTGTGGCTTTGTTTTAATTCGGTGGCCAAATAGAGACACTCTCTCGCTGGTGTGTAAGAGAATACTAACAATGAGTGCCCTGGGAGAGTAATTTCCGAAGTTGTTGCTAGAATTTGAGAATCTACAATAATGGAAGAAGGTGGATCCTTGGAAAACCTAAAAAGGAGGTGTAATATGTCGGAATTTACTAACTTCCGGGAGCGTCACTTCCCCTTTGATCAACGCGGGGGTGCTCAAGTATGGCCCAATAGAGCGAGGATGGCTGTTCTGCTTTATATTGCAGCGGAAGACTGGCAATGGGATCGAATAGAGCAGTTTGGAGTACCAGGCGGGCGTTATATGCCAACAGAAACTCGTCCCTCTTTGAGTACATATTCAACTATCAAATATGGGTTCGAAATAGGCTTGTATCGAATGAGAGATATCTTGAAAGAACGAGGGATTAAAGTAACGCTGTGGACTACAGGCAATGCAGTCGAGCGGCATCCGGAGATCATCAAAGAATTTTCCGTATTAGGTCATGAAATCGGGGCCCACGGCTACTCGGAAGGGATGCCTCTTAGCGCGATGAGTCGGGAGAACCAAAGGGAAAACATTCGGAAGACTGTGGAGATCATCAGCAACACGACTGGCAAAAAGCCGGTCAGTTGGCTTGGGCCAGTTGCCATGTGCAATGAAGATACAATAGAGCTAATAGCTGAAGAGGGGTTCATTTGCAATGGTGACCTTTATAATGACGAGCTTCCTTATTTTATTGATGTAAAGGGGAAGACTCTTGTAGAGATTCCGTACCGGTATGTGGGTAATATTAATGATAACTTCATGACTATCTACCATTTGGAACACATAGAGGATATGCTAATCCATCTCAAGTCAGCATTTGATGCGTATTATCGCGAGGCTAGCATAAGGCCACTGATATTCATCTATGGAACTCACCACTTTGTAAGTGGCAGACCCGATACAGCTTTTGTTTTTAGGACATTTCTGGACTATCTTCAGCAATTCAAGGACGTGTGGATTGCCACATACGACGAAATGGCCAAATGGTGGATCGAGAAATTCAATAAAGGTTACAAGCTTTAAGAATATTCTACCATAGTAAACGCCATAAATAAGTAGAAATAAGGAATTTTTGTGTAAACTACCTTCCGAGAAATGTTCCGACACTTTTTCGGAATGGCTGCGGCAATTACGACGTCTATTTCGAACCAAGATCTGGCCAGGTGATGAAGGCCGCTCTGGCCTTTTATCATGCGTACCTCCCAGCCCGCTGAAGCATGATACAGTAATCGGCGCTTCGCGGGTCCCAATGACAACGCATGGTTTGATATTCTTAAGAAGAAATTTGGATCTAAAAGGCTGTTGAAAAATTATACTCTTTCTAAAAATACATAAGACCAAGAAGCTGATCGACTTGGAAATGGCGATGGAGACCAAGCCAAATAGCAAAAGAGGGGTAAGTCTTTTTGCCAGGAATCCTCGATTCTTCATCACTTGGTTAAGCCCCTGTCGATTGGTATGTCAGTTTCCCCATCCCCAACAGGTTATAGGCGGCCCCGACAAACCAGCCTGCCAACTGCGTTCGCAGCAATCCTTTATAACGGGTCCGTGGAAAGCCTCCAATCGTCTTCATCCACCCAAAAATCTCTTGCACTCGCTTTCGGGCACTCTGGCTCAGTATATACCCTACATGCGGCGTCGTTCGTCCATCGATGGCCGAACCTCCGCGCCTCTCCCAATTTTCGGATACATGCGCGCGGAACCCTCGACTCCTCAGCATCGCCACAAATTGGCGCCGATCATAGGCTTTATCTCCACCCAAGGTCCGAGTAGTATAGGGGACATCCGTTTAAATCATTCATTTTTCCCTTTCAGCCAATTCTGGCTGTCTTCGCCCATAAAAACAGGTTTGTGCGGTGATGCGGTACCGGATACCTTTTATTCTAAACTCCAAAAATACCCATTTTTCATGGTGTTCTTGTGCAATATCCAATATTTAGCCAGGTCCGACTCGGAGACGACCCCAATTCCTGGGGCAGGACTTTCACCTGAAAAATAGACAGCTTTAAGGGCTGCACGTAGACCCATCTCGCGAACATGTTACTTAAAATTATTTCCAGCGCTTAAAATGACATATGAAGATGTGACCCCAAATCCCCCCAGATTCAAAGAGTCCTTTGTCAAGAATAAAGATTTGACCCCATTCCTCAAGGCTTGGAATGCAGTTGAAATTGAAGCACGTCGAGGTTGAGCGGTTCCAGCGCACGATGACGGTCCTGCTTGGTGTCAGCCGCATTTGTCCTGTCACGGATCGATAAAGTCATCAAGCACCAAAATATTGAGTCCTTCGTCTTTGATCATCCCCAGGCGGGCATCGTTCG
>CAYQWO010000206.1:0-6627 GCA_964421095.1 uncultured Syntrophaceae bacterium | reverse complement strand
TAATTTCAAGAGTCTCGAAGCCCAAGCGGAAGGGCATTCTCTCGGAATCATGAGGTCCCGCCGGGATTCTTCCATGGATCAAGGCGGGCAGAAAACCAAATATTTCTGTTGTCCTACGAATCCGCCTTTCCTCTGCGGAGATACGGTGGAAAGCGCTGGATAGCTTCTTCTCCCGCCGATGTCCCGCCTGGGCGGGATTCATGCCCTCCCGCCTGGGCTACGACATAGTCTCAGGCGAAGAGAAGAAGAGGGAACCCTGTTCTAAGGGTGTAGTCAGTTTCACCGCCGCAATTTGACTGGACTTAAGAAACCTTCTGGCATTGCCGATATATCATCGTAAAGGCCATGAATTGCTTAATTTTGCGGGCTGGCGTCCTGTACAGCAGAATGGGCTGGGGGAAAGCTCTTATCCATCTATATAAGCCATAGTTTCTCGGCTATATTGAATTATCAAGGGGGAAAATCCTATGGGAAAAGGGGAACGTCGTTCTGGACAAGATCGAAGATCAGGAGAGCGCCGGAAGTTTAGCCACCCTAATTACACAGGACCCGAACGCAGAAGCGGTCGGGATCGGAGATCTGGGAAAGATAGGAGAAAATCCGCTTAATCCCGAACGGTGGTTCTGTACCGGGAGTTGCGGAAATGGGCCCAGTTCTATAGCGGTCTCGCCCAACCCAAAAGTCTTAAAGGGAGGAATTTCGTGCAGGATCAAAGAAACAAGCGGACTGAGGAAAGGAAGTTCAGAAGAATTTTGCTCCATTTCGGGCTGGAGACCCCGGAATACCGGGCCACAGGAATACAAATTTCCAGCCAAGGATTGTTTATCTCCACCAACTACCCCATTTACGCTCCAGGCACTAAAATAATGATCGAAATCTCCTTTCCTAAAGGGTTCTATACTGTCCAGGCCATCGTGCGCCATGCTAAAAAAGTACATCGCTTCCTGACTAGCAAAGAGCGCAGCGGGATGGGCGTAGAGTTCATTTCGCCCCCTTCAGAGTTAATGGAATACCTTACCTCGCTGTAGTGGGTAAGGACTGAGGACTTCAGATCACTCCCTGATTTTCGAGAACCTCCACTTCCTCATGGGAATAACCCAAGAGACGAGTCAAGATTTCTCGATTATGCTCTCCCAGCATCGGCGGGGGGCTCTGGATGCCGATGATACTTTCCGAGAAGGTCGCTGGCGGGCCCACCATTTTTACTTTTCCGTAATGCGGATGTTCCACTTCTTTCACCAGCCCCAGATGCAGTACCTGCGGGTCGCTAAAGACACGATCAAAGGTATTGATCGGTCCGCAGGGGATCCCGGCCTGGTCGAATAGGGGAACCCATTCGTCCACCGTTTTTTCGGCCAATTTTCGGTCGATGATCTCGCTCAAGGCCTGCCGATTTTCTATGCGACCGGCGTTGTTAGAAAAGAGTGGATCATCCTGGAGTTCTTCCATCCCCAGCAATTGACAGAAAGACCTCCACATGCGCTCATTGATCACCCCGAATATCAGGTAGTCATCTTTGGCCCGATGAGCCTCATAAGGCACGATGTTGGGATGGGCGCTTCCCCAGCGTCGGGGGATGATCCCCCCGATCAAATAGTTGGACCCGATATTAATCAGGGTGGCCAGCTGCATGGCCAGAAGGTTGATGGAGATGCGTTGCCCCCTTCCTGTCTTATTCCGAAGGAGAAGAGCCGAGACCATCGCCCCAAAAGCATAAAGGCCCGTAAGAACGTCCGTCAGGGGGACCCCGACCTTTACCGGCTCTCCCCCAGGCTCGCCCGTGATGGACATCAGCCCGCCGACGGCCGAGACGATGACATCCACCCCCGGTTTATCCCGATAAGGCCCGTACGTCCCATAACCGGTCATATCGCAGTAGACCAGCTTTGGGTTCAAACCCTGCAAGACTTCATAGCCAATACCCATCTCATCCATCGTTCCAGGGCGAAAATTTTCCAGGACTACGTCCGCCTTCTTTGCCAGGCTCTTGAAAATCTCTATGCCCTGCGGGTGTCGGAGGTTTAAGGTAAAGCTCTTCTTGTTCCGGTTAATAGCGATGAAATAGGCGCTCATCTCCTTCACCCAGGGGGGGCCCCAGGCGCGACTCTCATCGCCAGTTTTGGGTTGTTCCACCTTGATAATCTCTGCTCCCAGGTCGCCCAAAATCATCGAGCAATAAGGACCGGCGATGATCCGGGTTAAGTCGATCACGCGTACTCCCTCAAGGGGTGGCTGGCCGGCAGGAGTCCTTGCCTCTCCTCTATGCATTTTCTTCACCTTCTTGTCTTTGATTATTACGAAATGCGCTTTTAATTTATTAACATACAAGTCCTTGGGGATCAAATCAAAAAGAGATCGTACCTTGGGGGCACTGTTTTGACTTTTTATCCAGGCTAAAATATACTGACAATTGTATTTTTACTGCTGATGTACAATATTTGAGAGAATCGCCCAGCGTCGGCGGACGATCAGTCAGAACGGGAAAGGAGCAGTCCGATGCCTCTGATGACCACTCAGCCCATGTTTGACCTGGCCTACGATGGGGGCTTTGCCATCGGGGCCTTCAACGTGAATAACATGGAGATCACCCAGGGCATTATTGAAGGCTGCGCCTCAGAGAAGAGCCCAGTGATCTTGCAGATCTCCAGGGGAGCCCGCAAATACGCCAACATGCGCTACCTCAAGCACATCATTGACGCCGCAGTGGAGGATTACCCGGAGCTGCCCATCGCTATCCACCTGGACCACGGCGACACATTGGAATTGGCCAAAACCAGCATCAATGATGGTTTCACCAGCGTGATGATCGACGGCTCCCATCTGCCTTATGAAGAAAACATTCAGTTGACTGCCGACGTGGTCAAGGTCGCGCACCGGGCCGGAGTTGTCGTTGAGGCCGAACTGGGCATCTTGGGCGGCATTGAGGAACAGGTGGTGGGCCTCGACGCCGCAGAGTATGAAAAGAATGTCGAAAAGTTCCTGACCGATCCGCATCAAGCCGCAGACTTCTGGAAGCGAACTGGCGTGGATAGCCTGGCCATCGCCATCGGCACCAGCCACGGGGCGTATAAGTTCAAGCATGCGCCCAAGCTGGCTATGGGCCGCATCGAGCAGGTGATGAAAACCTGTCCCGGCTTGCCCCTGGTCATGCACGGCTCCTCCAGTGTACCCAGAGAATTTATCGACCTGATCAATAAGTATGGAGGCAACATGCCAAACGCCATGGGCGTGCCCGAGGAACAGATTCATATGGTTGTAACCAAGTACGGCGTCTGTAAGGTGAACATCGATACTGACCTGCGTTTAACCCTGACGGCCAAGATTCGGGAAGTTTTCGCCACGAAGCCCGCCGAATTCGATCCGCGGAACTACTTGGGTCCAGGCCGCGAAGCCATTGTCAGGGTGGTGAAGCACAAAACCCAGGTGCTCAACTGCGCTGGCCAGGCGGAAGCCGTAATCAGGCAGTGGAAGAAGTTGGGCGAGCCGCTGCCGACCTTCTACGCCAAAGCTGCCCGCGCCTGACTGTTATCATTTTATCCCCCACCCTCCCCTCTCCCCAGCGAGGTGTGCGGACCGGAGTCAAAGGTTACAAACGTACCGGAATCATGGTTCAACTCAACTCATTGCTTCTGGCCTTTCTGATCATTTTTTTCTTTCGGTTTGGAACCCAGTTATTCCTCAATCGACTGAATACTTCTTACCTCCGGCAGCATGGAAATGCGGTCCCCGAAGTTTTTCAGGATGCCGTTGACCAGGAGAAGCTGCAGAAGATTTCCGCGTATACGGTGGATTCGGCCAATTTCGGAATCGTTTCCAGTTTGGCGCATCAGTCTTTTTTCTTGGCCATTCTCCTATCTGGCTTTTTGCCGTGGCTGGTGAAAAACATTCACCAATGGGGATGCGGATTGATCCTCAGTGGTTTGATTTTCTTCGCCTCCCTTTCGGTCCTCACCTACCTTCTGCGCATCCCCTTCAGCCTTTACGGCACCTTCGTAATTGAAGACCGTTACGGATTTAACACCAGAACTTTTAAGGTGTGGATCATCGACCTGCTGAAAAGCCTGGCCCTTTCCGCCTTGTTGGGCGGTCTGCTGCTGTGGCTTTTTTTGACCTTGGTGGTTCATGGGGGAAACGCCTGGTGGGTGTGGGCCTGGATCCTCCTGGGGGTATTTGAACTACTGATGATGTGGTTATACCCGGTGATCATCGCCCCCCTCTTCAATAAATTTGAACCCCTTGCCAATAAAGAATTGGAAAACCATATCCAGACCCTGGTGCAAAAAGCCGGGCTCCAGGCCAAGGGAGTTTTCCGGATGGATGCCAGCAGGCGCAGTAAGCACACCAACGCTTATTTTACGGGCATCGGGAAGAGCAAGAGAATCGTCCTTTTCGATACCCTCCTGGAAGCTCATAGGGGTGATGAAATCCTGGCCGTCCTGGCTCATGAGCTTGGTCACTGGAAGAAAAGGCATGTGCACAAACAGCTCATTCTGGCTGAGCTTTTGTCTCTGGCTGGTTTTTACGTGGTGGCGAAATTAGTGAATTGGCCTTTGATGTACCAGACGTTCGGCTTCCCCGAGCCGATCCCCTATGTGGGTCTTTTTCTGATCGGGGCTCTTTTCAGTCCCCTCGGCTATTTTGCCCAACCGCTGGCTTCAGCCATTTCCAGAAGATTTGAACGGCAAGCAGATGATTACACCCTTACACTGATTCAGAGGGCGGAACCAATGGTCCGCGCCCTCAAGAGGCTGGCTGCAGACAACTTGGCAAACTTGACCCCTCATCCTGCTTACGCCTGGTTCTATTATTCTCATCCACCGCTTGTCGAACGGATTGAAAGACTCAAAGGACATTAAAATTTCTTGGCCCCAGAGCACTCAGAGTTCACGGAGAAAATCAGCAATAGGTATGCACGACGACTTTAATAGGAACAGGGCACGCCATCCTTGTTTTTCAGCAGATTAATTTCTCTGTATTCTCGGTGATCTCTGTGGCAGAAAATGAATTCCAATTAAAAGGAGGCGCTGATGCCAACTCCCAACATTGCCTTTAAGATCGCTGCCGTGCAGGCTACGCCGGTATTCCTGAACCGGGAGGCTACCGTTGAGAAAGCCTGCGAGTTGATTTCCGAAGCCGGGCGTCAGGATGCCCGCCTCATCGTGTTCCCGGAATCATTTATTCCGGCCTACCCCGACTGGGTATGGGTCGTCCCCCCGGGCAGAGGAAAGATCCTCAACCAGCTCTATGCAGACTTGCTCGCCAACGCGGTGGAGATTCCCGGTGCGGCCACAGAACGTCTGGGCCAGGCAGCCAAAGGGGCCGGAGCCTATGTAGTCATGGGCGTCACGGAACGGGACACAGAGGCCAGCGGCGCCAGCCTCTACAACACTCTGATCTACTTTGACCCGCAAGGAAAGGTCATGGGCAAACACCGCAAATTGGTGCCGACCGGAGGGGAGCGCCTGGTCTGGGCGCAGGGGGATGGCAGCACCCTGGAGGTGTATGACACTCCTCTGGGGAAAATCGGCGGGTTAATCTGCTGGGAAAACTACATGCCCCTGGCGCGTTACACCATGTATGCCTGGGGAACGCAAATTTACATCGCCGCCACCTGGGACCGCGGGGAACCGTGGCTGTCCACCTTACGGCATATCGCCAAGGAAGGACGGGTCTATGTCGTCGGCTGTTGCATCGCCATGCGGCAGGCGGACATTCCCATCCAGTTCGAATACAAGGCCAAATTCTACGACCCCGAGCGGGAATGGATCAACGTGGGGGACAGCGCCGTTGTCAATCCCGAAGGGGAATTCATTGCCGGGCCCGTGCGCATGAAAGAGGAAATTTTATACGCGGAAGTGGACCCGCAACAGATGCGGGGGCCGAAATGGATACTGGATGTGGCCGGGCATTACGCCCGCCCCGATGTGTTTGAACTCATCGTCCATCGGGGGCCGCGTCCGATGATCCGGGTGGCCGAAGAGCCGCCCGAGCCAGTTCGCCAATGCGGGCATCCGGATGAAAGGCATGATCCGGACTGGTGATTAAGCCGTAAGAATATAATCCTCGCCATGTTTTTCTAATCAACTTTCGGCTTAAGTTGTTCAAGTTTGATTGCCAGAATAAAAGAAAGGGTTTTCCGGTGACCGTCGATCTCTAAGGTCAAAGGGATTTCCAAACTGTTAGGGGAGGAGACGCGGGGTTCCGCGGAAAAGAAGATTCGCATTTTCTCTTTAGATGCTAAAATTTTTTCTTTATGCTCTTCGTCTACTTTTGCGGAGGGTTCAAGCTTTTTTTTGCCCAAGATGCGGCTGATGATGGACCCAGCGACTACCCTGCTCGTTTCCCCTTTAGGTTCCGCGCCTGTCAGCGATGGAATTTTGGCTAACCGTGGTGTCTCTATCTGAGGAACCCCCTTTTCGGGTCGTAATGTCCTTGCCGGCGCGGCACCCTGACTGGCGCGCAGCTCAGGACGGGAAATTCTTCTCTCTGTCCGTGATGCGTCTACCCCCGTTGCTTCTGAAGCGGGGGAAGCCATCGCGGCAGAGGCGCGGGGTTCGTGGATGGCCTTCCAGACCATACGGCAGATCATGGTCAAAGATTCCAATACCCCTTTCCCCTCCACCGCCA
>CAYQWO010000205.1:2012-6657 GCA_964421095.1 uncultured Syntrophaceae bacterium | reverse complement strand
GAAACTGGGCCAGGACCTTGATGGGCTTGGCGAAAGAAGCGGCCCCAGGAAGAATCAGGACAATAGCCAAGAGTATGATTCCGACAATGATGAGTCTCTGTTTCATAGTCTTCCCTCCTTTGAATTTGAAGTTTAGTAACTATTTAGCCACAACTTTTTTCTTTTGCTTTTTGAACACGAATCTCTCTGTGGCTTCCGGGATCTCTGTGGCCAGCAAAATTTTGGTAAGGACAAATGATTTCTAACACATCTATAGACTGGAAAAAATATTCTGGAATCGGCAAAGGGATAAAAAAGGTTACCAAAATTGTCAAATATGTCAACAGAAAAATGGTGGCATCTATTTCCAATATATTTCGGGGTGGCGCCAATTTTTGCTTGACAGTACGCCTATTTTAAATTAACCTACTCCTTTAGTAATTCCCAGTGGTTCCCAATTAAACCTAACACCCTACCCCTTAACCTTCTGGAGGGAGTGAGGAAAAAGGAGTCTGCAGAAGGTGCTTCGATGATGCCCGAAGGGGATTTTTATCTCCGGGGAGCCCTTTGTATCTCCGTCATCGATAAAGCCAAGGCAAATTTTTTGGCGAGGTGTTATATGAGGAAATTTCTTTTGGGAATCTTGCTGTTTTTTATATTCCCGCCATCGCTCTGGGGCAAAGCCCCCACCTTCATCCCCGCCCGAAGCGTCGCTCTGGTTTTCTCCTCCAACATCCACGGCGAAGTCGAACCCTGCGGCTGACAGGCGAATCAGCTTGGCGGTCTGGCCAGGCGGGCGACTTTCATCGAACAATTACGGCGGGAAAGGATGAACGTCATTCTTGTGGACACCGGGGATCTTCTCTTTTCCCGCGAATCCGTCCAGAATCCCAACGCCAAAAAAATCGGCAACCTCAAAGCCGACCTCTACATGAAAGCCTATAATCTCATGGGCTACGATGCTTTTACGCCCGGAGAGCTGGACTTTTCCTTCGGCATGGGCGATCTCCTCAAAATGAGTCAGCAGGCAAATTTCCCCATCCTCGCCGCCAATCTTGTAAGCGCCAAGTCCGATGAGCCTGTCTTCAAGCCCTATGTCATCAAAGAAGTTCAGGGAATGAAAGTAGGGATCTTCGGCCTGATCTCCAACCGTTTTTCTCTGGGAGGTCCCCCAGAGGAAAAAGGGAAATTTAAGATCACCGACCCCGCCGAGGCGGGGAAGAAGGCGGTTAAGGCCTTGAAGAAGCAGTGCCGGGTGATCGTGGCCCTGGCTCATATGGAACCGGATGACGAAAAAATGCTCATCGATAAGGTCCGCGGGATCCATTTTATGATCAACGGCCACCTGACCCACCCGCAAGCGGAGCCGCAGCTTGTCAAGCATACCCAAATCTTCACCGCCGGGGCCCGGGGAGAGTTCCTGGGCCAAGTGGACCTTTTTCGGAAGAAGAAGAGGAAGCTCTATTCCCGCTACCAGCTAATCCCTTTGAAGGCGGATTATAACGAAAAGGCGGAGGTCCAGGTATTGGTCGCCCAATACAAGGAGGAATTGCAGTGTGCCCTGCAAACTCCGGCGAGGGCAGAACTTGCCAAAGGCCCTACTGCCTCCCGGGAAATGGCCGTTCCCACGCTCTTTTCATTTGTGGGTGGAAAAGGTTGCGCCGAATGTCATCCCCGTGAGCAAGAACATTGGGCAACAACTGCGCACGCCCGGGCTTACCAGACATTGGTCGAAAAAAATAAGACCTCCGACCCGTCCTGCCTGGCCTGCCACACCACTGGATTCGGGTCTCCGAGAGAAGCTGGCGCCCGTTTCGAGAATGTCCAATGCGAAGCCTGCCATGGACCCGCAGAGGACCATCCCAACCCCCGGAAAGAGCTTGCGGAGGCTGACGAACACGAATGCCGCCAATGTCACAACCCAACCAACAGCCCAAACTTCGATTATGATAAATATGTGCAGAAAATCCTCCACCCGAAATAAACAGAAGAACATATAAAACCAGAGAAGTGCCTATAATTTAAAAGAATCTTGCCAAGAATTAAAGTATTTGAACATTACTGGTACAGAGTGGAGGAAAAAGCGGCATTTTTAATTTGTTTATTGCAAGAAATTCTCTGTGACCTCTGTGGTTATAAATTAAGGATAATCGATATCCAGAAAGGAGGGAAGGCAAAACATGAGGAACGCATATGGACGGATGGCCAGAGTCGTGATGGCTTTGACTTGCGCCGCCATCCTCTGGTTGCCGGGTGCTGAATTTTCCTGGGTACAAAACGCCTCCGCCCAGGGTATCTTCCAGGCCTTTCCCAAGCCCCAGGCCGCACCAGATTTTGTGCTGGAGAATCTCCAGGGGAAACGGGTGGACATGCGGGATCATCGAGGGCAGGTCATTCTTCTCAATTTCTGGGCCACCTGGTGACCAGAATGCCGGAAGGAGGGTCCCTCCTTAGAAAAATTCTATCTGCAATATCAATCCAAAGGTTTAATTTTTTACCGCATCGCCACCAAAGAAAACCGGGAGACCATCGGGAAGTTTATGGAGAAGGAATCCCTCCGTCTCCCGGTTCTCCTCGACAAAACAGGGAAAGTGGAAAGACTATTCGGGGTATGGGTGCACCCTACCAGCTACCTGATCAACCGGCAGGCGACGGTGTGTTATCGGGTAATGGGCGTATTTGATTGGACCGACCTACGAGCCACGAGTATCATCGATCAACTGCTTAAAGAGAGGTGAGAGATGAAAGAGAAATTCTTTGGGCTTTTTCTTGTCTTTGCTCTTCTGGCTTTCCCGGGATGCGCGGGGGTTACCCCGATTACAGGAGAAAAACCCCCTATCCCGCTGCAGAAAGCCAATCTGAAAGCCGTTTTCGAGGAAAACGAAGGGTTGGAGTTCGTCTGGGAAAATACCAAAGATGCTCGGGATTTCTATCGCGGGGGGGTGCAGCAGAAGGCCAAAGCGGAAGAGCGATTCCAGGGGAAAGCCTACCCCGAGGCCCTGAAGTTGTACCAATCCTCGAATGATTTTTTCACAAAACTCTTTCAGTATATGGAGGAGGACTACGCAGAATATCCCCTTTTTGAAGGGACCGATATCCTTTTTTTCCCCAATCTCCTCACAGCCGACAACCATTTTAAGATCGGACGGATCTATCGAGAGACGGGGCGCGAGAGCTCAGCTCAGGGCAGCTGGAAACGGGCTCAATCTTTTGTGAAAAAATCTCTGCAGTCGGAGCGGACTGAATGGGCCCTCTCTTTGGAGAAAGAAATCTTGAGTTTATTGGAATCGAAGAAATGAAACTCGCCTCCTGGCGGCTGGGAAACTGAATCTCCTCCGTCGAGAAGCCCTTTATTCCAGGGCTGCCAGAGCCTGGTCCATGAGGGTGAACCAGTCTTTACAGGCTGCGGTCGCCCCCACATCATGGGGCACGATAATGTATTTCACCATGGTTTTCTGGGAGAGAAAGCGCAGCTCTTCTTCCTCGCAGTACATTGTGCCCAAAATGGCTTTCGGCTTGGCCCTTTTAGTCATTTCGATTATTTTTTCCACATGTCCTGCAGATGGCGGGATGCCCGGTTTAGGTTCAAGGTAGCCGACAATTTCAAACCCGAACTCCCTGGCCAGATACTCAAATAATTTATGATAGGGAAGAAATTTTTCCCCCCGCAGCCGGTAGCTGCTCCATTGTTTCTGTTTTTCTCTCAACTTTTCTTGAAAGGCGGCCAGGTTCATTTTGTAAAAATCGGCCTTGGGCGGGTCCACCCTGGATAATCTCTCCGTGATTCCTTCGACCACCTTGGAAATATTCTTGGGAGAAAGATGATAGTAGGGGTTCCCCAGAGGATGGACGTCGCCCATGCTCCGGTCAACAATTACGGGCTTGTCTATCACCTCGACAAATCGGGAGCAGTCGCAATTTCCGGCTGTCCCGGGTTGGATTTTGGGATTCCTGGAAGACTCGACCAAGACCGACAGGAATCCGCCTTCCAATTCCAACCCGTTAAACATCAAAATATCGGCCCTCCGCGCCTGGAGGATCATGCTGGGCTTCGCCACCACTTCATGCGGGTCGCGGTTCGCCTTCACCAGGGTGGTAACTTTAACTTTATCGCCCCCGATATCACTCGCCAGAGATCCGATCCAAGGAAGCGTGGCTACAACGTTTAGTTCAGCGAAGGCCGGACTGGCAAAAGCCAGAAAGCAAACGACCCACAAAAGAATTCTTAATATCATAAGCAAACCCCCTAAAATGGATGCGCTCTGTGGCTTCCCACAGCCAGGATGAATTGCAAAAAGACTTCGTGGTTTTCTTTTCCTTCCCGGCCTCCCTGGTCGTAATTATACTGCAACCGGATGCGGGAAAATTCTGTGGGATTAAATTCCAGGCTTCCGGTCCACCGGGAAGGTCGGCCGGGAAAATTTATATTCTGGCCCGCGCGGATCAGCTCGTCCTTGAAAAGGCCCATGAGATCGTATCTCCCGCCGATTCTCCATCTCTCCAGCTGGTAAAGGGCCTGAATATAGCAGCCATCCTGGAATCTTTGAAGAGAATTTGTTGTCGAGGCCCCCAAATCCGTTAGATCCCCTTTTTGATTCAGGTAAAGGTATTCTGTCTGAAGGATGAAACTGTGCTTGTTGGCCGGCTTCCATTTATAAGTTAGTTC
>CAYQWO010000205.1:0-1912 GCA_964421095.1 uncultured Syntrophaceae bacterium | reverse complement strand
CCCCCCGTAACCGAGAAACCGAAAAGAATCGTATGGTCTTCCCCGAAGTCCAGGCAGGCCTTGGCAAACCCGGTATAGGCGTGGGGACCGGATTGGGCCTCCGGGCCAAAAAGAATCTCATTGTCCCCTTGTAGAATCTCGATTCCAAAGAGGGCATAAAAGGGCAGACTCGGCAGATAGGTGAGCTGGACTCCTTTTTCGATAAGCCCTTCTAGGCCGAGAAAGAGCTTATAGGGGAGCGCTGGATCAACAAAATCCCACATATGGGGATGAAAAGCATTGAGCCGGCCAAACCCGCTTCTAAATTTTCCTCCCTTTATCTGGAAGCCCGCAGGAAGAGCAGTTGTCACAAAGTATGCTTCTTCCAGGGTTCCCCCTTTTTCCGTGAAGGGAATCGTGGCATAAAGGTTGAAATAAGGATCTACCGGGGCAAAAATTCTCATTTCTGCGCTTCGCAGGTTGAACCCCGGGCGGTCCGGGTCCAGGGATTTCCGAAACCCGGGGCTGCTTCTCGATTCCAGCTCGTTTTGGGATAAACTGGAATGATAATAGAAAGTATCCAGGATGAGGCTGATGGCCGGGTTCAACAAATTCGGGAGGGGATGTTTCATCAGCTCGTACGGAGTAACCGGGAAGGCGGTCTGCGCATAAATTCCCCTGGACCTGTCGTCGAGACGGTAATCCCGCCCTTTGGCCTGACCGCTTTGCGGTTGCTCAGCGATTGTTTTCACCTGCTTGTCTTTTTCCTTTAACTCCTCTAACATCTTCTGCTGCGTTTGCAGGCTCTCCTGCTGTTTTTTGATTTCTTCTTCTAAGAATTTAATGCGTTCTTCCAGGGGTTCCGCAAAACCGTAGGTAGCCAAAGCGAAAATAGATATGAAAAGGATGCTCATAGCTTTCATTTGTGCCTCCAGGTACAAGACCGTGATCGGTAAGGCGAGGCCGGGTAAGGAATTCTTACCGATTTTAAATCAAAAACTCATATTTTCATACATAAATTACAGGATTGTCCTTATTTATTTCTATAGTTATTATGAAGCCGCCATTTTAACCTGCTTCTAATTTTATTATTGACAAGAAATTCTTAGTAGGATAAACGTTACACAGGAAAGAAGAACCCTAAGAAGGCCATCAAGACCGCATTTTAGTAAAATGGGGCTTATTAATAACCCCGATCAGGGCAATCTGCAGATTGCTTGATTCCTAATTCCAAGGATTATGAAAAGCCTTATTAAATCAAGGAGGTGAGAAATGGAAAGGAAAAAAGGTCCATGGATGTGGTTAACAATCTCGCTTTTTATTTTGGCGGCCGGGTGTGCGGGGATTCCAGTCCGGGAAGAGGTCAAGGTCGACCTTAAGGTTCCCGTGGGTAAGATCGAAGGGAATCAATTCACCGGAATCCGATTTCCCTTCAACGTCTCAGCTCCTCCTAATTGGCAGGTGGCGACAAAGTATCCGGAGTTTATGCTGAAATTGGGCTTCGACAAAGAGGGGTTAGTGGAGTCGGAAGTTTTTATTTTTAATCCTGCCACTCAATCAAACGTCCAGATCGATTTCGAACCAGCCGGGCGCTATTCTTCATTTGACCAAAAACAAATCGAGTGGCTAACGACCGTTGCTGGGAGTAGTTTTAAATCGGAATTTGAAAAGGACTACGGTAAAAATATTCCCTTTGAAATTAGTCGTACAGAACCGTATTCCTTGAAAGGGGTCCCCTTTGCGGCGAAGAGATACACCACTTATACCATAAAAGGTGTGAAGCGCGAACATGGGTGGGTTTACGCTTTTGCCGAGCCCTATCAGATCTTCATTGTGTACATGGTAGTTGAAAAAGAAGGGGTAGACGATCGTCCGGCGATCAAGGCGATCCTTGATTCTTTCGAGGTAATTGCTAAGAAATAGAAGAAGATTA